>DAIQPV010000216.1:0-5811 GCA_036787145.1 Rhodospirillales bacterium | reverse complement strand
CCGGATTTACCGCTTCACCAACAGCGGACCATCGTGGGCGTATGTCGGCCGGGCTGTTACCACCAACGAAACAGTCTGGGTGTTCCATGTGACCGCCGACGGCAAGCGGGCGTACGTGATCACCACCCAGTCGACGGCGCCCGGCTCGGTACCGGCGCTTTACGAGTACGATCTGGCAAGCAGGACATCGCGCCGGCTGTGCGCCATCACCGACGTCGACCCGGCGTTCGCCGGCTATGACCGGCACACCGGCTACAACGCCTGGGACGACCGCGGGCGGTTCTACTTCGCGAGCTTTCCCTCCATCCGCTCGCCGCTGTTCGGTACGGTGAACGTGCGCGTCACCGCCATCGATCCGGTCCGTCTGAAAGCCGCGCTCGGCCTGTAGGGTGCGTCGAGCAAAGCGACACGCACCAGAGTCGAAGAAAACGGGCGGACTTCCCTCCGCTCAGTCCACCCTACGGATCGTGGCGGTGGACCGTGGAGTAGGGCCAGTCGGCCGGCGTTTCGGCGAGGCCGTGCTTCACCGGGTTGGAGTGGACGTAATCGACGTGGGCGGCGAAGTCGCGCTCGTCCCGGATGGCGTGCTCCCAGTAGCGGCGCTGCCAGATCCCGCGTTCGCCGCGATGGACTCGGGAGGACGAGCGCGGTTCCCCCGCCGCAAGGCGACGAGAAAAGCCGGTCTTGATCAGCATCCAGCGCACGGCGAAGTCGTCGTCGCCTTCCGGCAGCATCCAGACGCAGTGAAGGTGGCTGGCAGCATGACAAACGCGTCGATGCGGAACGGTCGGACGGCGGCGCACGTCGCGGACCGCAGCACGGAGGGCCGCGATATGCCGCACCAGAAGGTCATTCGCCCCGCGTCGGGCCAGGTTGACGGTGAAGAAATAACAGCCGCCGGGGCGCAGCCGTCGATAGTTCGACATGACGATGCACAGGATGACATGCGCCGCCGGCACCCAGCGATGACGCCCATCACCATCCCGCAATATGTAGGGTGCCGGTAAGCAAAGCGAACCGCACCATCCGCCCCCGCCATCTCGGTCATCGCCGCGTAGGGTGCCGGTGAGCAAAGCGAACCGCACCAGCGGCGCCGCAAGAGCCATCGCGAGGAGGAGGAAAGGCAAAGAAAAAAGTGGTGGACATCGCTCCGCTCACCCGACGATCCCATCCCACATTAGGCGTTGCGGCTCTTTTTCTCATCTAGGCCGATGAGGCCTAGGGCACCATACAGCATTAGGTGAACTCGAATACGTGTATCTTCCCCAAGATCAGCCGCCGAGATCATGGGAGAATCAACATTCGACCAATGAAACCGCTCCTGCGGCCCTTTTTTAATGCCAATAGCCCCAACCCTATATAGTACTGATATTATCGAATACACAAATTCAACAATACGTTTTCCAGAAAGTGCGCAGTTAGCAAGCTCATACAGCGGATCCGAATTACACGCTCCGTCGGACGAAATTCCTAAGCAAACCTCTTGGAGATTTTCTACTGCGCACATCTGCTCAAACGTCACCGTAGGTGATCGGAACGATCGGATAAAATCTAATAGCTTCGATAGTGAAGGAAAGGCTATTCTCCACTCATCTTCTAATGCAGCCCTCCGACTTTTTGAATATTGTACTTCGGCTTCACGAATTACGCTGGAGGGAACTACATCACGCCCCTCAGACCCATCAAGGCATAAATTCACGAATACAATAGCGTCGCGAGGCCTCATCAAAGTGCGGTCAATTATATACGTGAAGGCGTCAATCCCCCCAACACTTTTACTAAAAAGATCGCTAAATGTCACGTTAGCCGATGGACTATATTGTCTCTTGAATAAAAGAGATACTCTCTTATCAAGAATTTCTTTAATTTGACTCTTCCTCCACCTTAAGTTAAGAAAGTAATCCTCAAATTTCTCCCGCTGAAATCCGTGATCCTTGCTCTCTTGTACGACCTTTTCAAGAACATCCGAGCACATAGCAATCAATATTTTTAAGTTCTTAATTTTTCTGAAAGATTTTATTGCTTCTATCAGCGACCTAATTAGCTTAAACTTAATAGAAACATCAACCCACCTTTCATCTAATCTGTCAACCAAGATATAAAATTTGGTCATATGATCATCATTTTCCTCGGCAAGCATTTCTATGACACCGCTTAACTCCCTTAGCTGGTCAGCGTTAATTATCTTTTTACTACGGGCGACAAGCTCTGCCTTTCGTTCAGTGCTCATTCGCTTTTCATATTGACCACCTTGCTTCCATTTCCCTAAATCTGCACCAAACTCTGCTTGTAAATCCCGCTCGTATTTCTCCGTAATATGCCTTATATTCTCATCCATAGTCTCCCAAAACTTCCCCTCCCATTCGCGAAGATATGCCAACGATTTATTCTTACGGGGCTCGTTTAGAAATCGCTCGCGAAGTCGCTGAAAAACACCCTTTGATTTTGCTTCGTCATTTACTTTATAACGGAGTCGAATAAATTCTAAGCAAAGCACATGCTTCCATAGCGCTAAAAATAGAAGGTCAAGATCTCCCCCGATGGCTTGGACGAAACGCAAAATGTCCGAGTTAGAGACATAACTCAGCGACATTTCCATGGGGTTCACAGTGACAACATTCTCGCACGTTCGCTCAATATACCGTAATATTGCGGTTTTACCGGAACCCGTACTTCCCGCAATCACCATTCCTCGTGAAGCGACATCCAGGCTATCACTGACCGCTGGATGGTGAACGAAACAGCTAAACAAGAAGTCATCGTCTGTTTCCGCCGCAACGGAGCCGATACGCATCCCCGGGCGCAATACTATAGGATTTGGTGCGGGCTTAAGGCTTGCCATCTCAGTTAATTCGTTACGTCTGCGGCGTCAGCGCGGATAAATAGCTTGTCACTTTGCCGGCAACCTCACGAGCACCCGGTCGTCGCTCCACACGTCACGCACTTCAAACACGTGCCGTTGCGCACCAGGGTGAAGTTGCCGCATTCGCCGCAGGAATCGCCCTCGTAGCCCTTCATCCGGGCGAGCTGGGCGGCTTCGGCCGGGACGGCGCCGGCGACGGCCGCGGTGCCCGTGAGCAGCACCGTCGCGTCGGACGGAGTGTAGAGGAGCGCGGTCTCGGCCCGGGCGCGCTCGCCGCCCGCGGCGCCTTCGTAGACGCGGAAGCGCGAGCGCACGTAGCCCTTGGAGGCCAGCCGCTTGACGGCCGTCGCGTCGTCGCCCTCGCGCAGCACGTTCGCCCCCTCCGCCTCGCCGCGGCCGACGGCGTCGGGGCCGTCCTGCGGGACGTCGTGGGCAAGGTCGGTGCGCCCCAGGTAGGAGACGCCCAGTTCGCGGAAGATGTAGTCGAGGATCGAGGTGGCCATCTTGATCGAGTCGTTGCCCTCGACCGGACCCGCCGGCTCGAAGCGGGTGAAGGTAAACGCGTCGACGAACTCCTCCAGCGGCACGCCATACTGCAGCCCGATGGAAATGGCGATGGCGAAGTTGTTCATCAGCGAGCGGAAGGCGGCCCCCTCCTTGTGCATGTCGATGAAGATCTCGCCGAGCTTGCCGTCCTCGTACTCGCCGGTGCGCAGGTAGACCTTGTGGCCGCCGACCTTGGCCTTCTGGGTGTAGCCCTTGCGGCGGTTGGGCAGGCTGATGCGCTGCATCCGCGTCTGCGTGATGACGTGCTCGACCACCCGCTCCGCCATCACCTCGGCGCGCACCGCCGGCGGCTGGGCGGCGAGGTCGTCGAACATCTCGGCGAGGTCGTCGTCCACGTCGTCCACCACCGCCGCCGACAGCGGCTGCGACAGCTTCGAGCCGTCGCGATAAAGCGCCGTCGCCTTGAGACCGAGCCGCCACGCCATGCGGTAGGCCTGGGCGCAGTCGGCGATCGATGCCGCGTGCGGCATGTTGATGGTCTTGGAGATGGCGCCGGTGATGAACGGCTGCGCCGCCGCCATCATCCGGATGTGGCTCTCCACCGAGAGGTGCCGCGTGCCGATCCGCCCGCAGACGGTGGCGCAGTCGAACACCGCCAGATGCTCGGGCTTCAGCCCCGGCGCGCCCTCGACGGTCATCGCACCGCAGACATGGGTGTTGGCGGCCTCGATCTCGTCGCGGGAGAAGCCCAGCGCCGTCAGCAGGCAAAAGCCCGGCTCGTCGAGCCGCGCGGGCTCAAGCCCCAGCCGCTCGATGCAGAAGGCCTCGCCCAGCGTCCACTTGTTGAAGACGAAGCGGATGTCGAAGGCGTCTCCCACCGCCTTCTCGACGACGGCGAGCGCCTCGTCGTCAAATCCCTTGGCGCGCAACGCGGCGTGGCCGATCGCCGGCGCGTCGCGCAACGACCCGGTGCCGACCGCCCAGCGCTCGATCCGCTCGATCTCGTCGGCGTCGTAGCCGAGACGCGCGAGCGCCACGGGGACGAGCTGGTTGATGATCTTGAAGTAGCCGCCGCCGGCCAGCTTCTTGAACTTGACCAGCGCGAAGTCCGGCTCGATGCCGGTGGTGTCGCAGTCCATCACCAGGCCAATCGTCCCGGTGGGGGCGACCACGGACACCTGCGCATTGCGGAAGCCGTGCGCCTCGCCGAGTGCCAGCGCCCGGTCCCAGGCGGCACGTGCCGCCCCGGCCAGTTCCGGATCGGGCACCAGGGAAGCATCCAGCGGCACCGGCGGCACCGACAGGCTCTCGTAGGTGCCGAGTTCGCCGTAAGCGGCGCGGCGGTGGTTGCGGATCACCCGCAGCATCGCCGCGCGATTTTTGGCATAGCTGGCGAAGGCGCCCTGCTCCGCCGCCAGCTCGGCCGACGTGGCATACGCGCGGCCGGTCATCAGCGCCGAAACGGCGGCGCACAGGTTGCGCGCCTCGTCCGAATCGTAAGCAATGCCGGCGGCCATCAGGTAGCCGCCGATATTGGCGAAACCCAGGCCCAGCGTGCGGAACTGCCACGACAGCGCGGCGATCTGCCGCGATGGGTACTGCGCCATCGCCACCGAGATTTCGAGCACCACCGTCCACAGCCGCACCGCGTGCTCGAACGCCGCAACGTCGAAGGTGCCGTCCTCGCGCTGGAAGGCGAGCAGGTTGAGCGAGGCGAGATTGCACGCGGTGTCGTCGAGGAACATGTATTCGGAGCACGGGTTCGACGCGTTGATGCGGCCGCTTGCAGGACAGGTGTGCCACTCGTTGATGGTGGTGTCGAACTGCAGGCCGGGATCGGCGCAGGCCCAGGCGGCCTCGGCGATCTCCTGCCACAGGGCGCGGGCGCGGACGCGCTTCGCCGGCCGGCCGTCGGTGCGACGGATCAGATCCCAGTCGCCGTCCTGCTGAACCTTCTCCAGGAAGGCGTTGGTCACGCGCACGGAATTGTTGGCGTTCTGCCCGGACACGGTGCGATAGGCTTCGGAATCCCAGTCGGTGTCGAACACCGGGAAGTCATAGACGGCATCCCCCTGGCGGGCGATTTCGAGCACCCGCTGGATCATGCTCTCGGGAACCATCGCCCGGCGAGCGGCCCGGATCGCGCGGGCCAGCGCCGGGTTGCGGGCGGCGTCGAACCGGGCCTCATCCGCGCCATCGAAGTCTTCACGGCACGCCGCGAGGACGGCATCCAGCCGGTGGCGGGCGAGGCGAGATCCGGCGACCAGCGCCGCCACCTTCTGCTCCTCGCGCACCTTCCAGCCGATAAACTGCTCGATGTCGGGATGGTCGATATCGACCACCACCATCTTCGCCGCCCGCCGCGTGGTGCCGCCGGACTTGATCGCGCCGGCGGCACGATCGCCGATCCGGAGGAAACTCATCAGCCCCGACGACCGTCC
>DAIQPV010000215.1:0-5828 GCA_036787145.1 Rhodospirillales bacterium | reverse complement strand
TCGGCGTCGCGGTTGAGCGCCACGTCCCAGACGTTGATCGGCGTGAACGTCCGCGCCGGGCCCTTCACCCCGCCGAAGTCGCCGGCGATGATGCGGGCCGTGCCGGCATCGTCCGCCAGATCCACCACCGGAATGTCGGCGGCAAGGATCGGCTGGTAGCCGCCCGGCCGCATCTTGTCCCTCGCCGGCAAGTTGACCCAGAGCTGGACCATGCGGAACGGGCCGCCGGTCTTGGCGAACGCCCGCGAGTGAAACTCCTCGTGCAGGATGCCGCCCGCCGCCGTCATCCACTGGACGTCGCCCGGGCCGATGATGCCGCCGTTGCCGGCCGAGTCCCGGTGCTCGACCTCGCCGTCATAGGCGATGGTGACGGTCTCGAAGCCGCGGTGCGGGTGCTCGCCGACGCCGCGCCGATGCCCGGTCGGCGCAAAGTTGTGCGGTCCGGCATAGTCGAGCAGCAGGAACGGGCTGATGTGCTGGCCCAGGCTATTATAGGAGAAAAGCGAGCGGACGGGGAAGCCGTCGCCCACCCAATGGCCGCGCGTGTTGCCGTAACGGCCGAGGATCGTCTTGGTCATGGTTTGTCTCCGGCGCGAGGGACGATCACTTCGTCGCTCGCTGTTGCAGGGGAGATGGCACTGCGACGCTGCCGCCGAAAGGTTGCGATGATCGCCGGTGCGTCCTATCAATAGGACGATGCAGGATCTCAACGACCTCGCTTATTTCGTCGCCGTGGTCGATCACGGAGGCTTTGCCGCTGCCGGCCGCGCCCTCGGCATCCAGAAGTCGAAGCTCAGCCGCCGCATCCTGCTGCTGGAGGAGAGACTGGGGGTGCGCCTGCTCAACCGCTCCTCGCGGCGCTTCTCGGTCACCGAGATCGGCCGCGAATTCTACGAGCGCTGCACCGCCATGCTGGTCGAGGCGGAAGCAGCCGAGCAGGTCATTGCCGAGGTGCGCGCCGAGCCGCGTGGCGTGGTGCGGGTGAGCTGCCCGGTGGCGCTGCTCAACTTCCAGTTCGGGGCGCTGATCGCCCGCTTTTTGGTCGCGTATCCGGCCGTCGAAGTGCACCTGGAGAGCACCAACCGCCGCGTCGATGTGATCGCCGAAGGCTTCGATGTGGCGATCCGCGTCCGCTTCCCGCCGCTGCAACCGACCGATCTTATCATGCGCCGCCTCGATGAAAGCAGCCAGTGCCTGGTGGCGAGTCCAGCCCTGCTCGCCGCTCCGCTGGCGTCACCCGGCGATCTGAACGGCCTGCCCAGCCTCGATCTTGGCCCGCCGCACCGCGACCACCACTGGACCCTCGATCACGCTGGCGGACAGACAGCACGGATCCCGCACCGCCCGCGCCTGGTCACCGACGACCTGGCGGTGCTGCGCGAGGCGGCGCTCGCCGGCGTCGGCGTCGCCCAGTTCCCGACGATGATGATCTGGAAAGACATCGACGCCGGTCGGCTCGTCCGCGTGCTGCCCGAGTGGCGGCCGCGCAGCGGCGTCATCCATGCGGTCTTCCCCTCGCGGCGGGGGCTGCTGCCCTCCGTCCGCGCGCTGCTCGATTTCCTCGCTCGCGAATGCGCCGCCCAGCGGCAGGCGGTAAGCGCCGGGCCTCCTGAGCCGCCGTTGCGCGGACAGTGATGCGGCGAGCGGCGCCCGGATTCCGCGTCAGTCCTCGACCCAGACGGAAACCGAGCCGCCGTTGCAGCGGAACTCGCCCCAGCCGTCGTCGTTGGTGACCACCTGGTCGCGCACGTGGCCGGTTAGGTCGGTAAACGAGGCATTGCGCCGCCCGACTTCCATCACCTTGGGGCCTTCCTGGCCGTCACTCATCAGCACCGCCATCGCTTTCGGATACTCGGCATTGCCCAGCCGCGTCCAGCCCACCCGGTTCCAGTGGTCGAAGTAGTCGTACTGCGGCCCGTGCGCGTAGTGCTTGCGGGCGTGCAGGAAGACGTCGATCAGCGTTCGGTGCGACGGCATGACGATCTTGTGGCGGTTGCCGTCGCGGCCGACGTCCTCATACTCGGCGCCGTAGTAGTCGGCGTGGAAGACACAGGGATAGCCCTCCCGCCGGAGCAGGATGGCGGCATAGGCCAGCGGCTTGAACCAGGGCTCGACCACCGATTCCAGCGCCTGCAGCGGCTGCGAGTCGTGATTGTCGACGAACGTCACCGTCTGCATCGGCCTTTGTTGCATCAGCGTGCCGTCGATCAGGCGCCGCATGTCGTAGCGGCCGGCGGACCGGCTGGCCTCGTGGAAGTGGTAGTGCTGCGCCACCGCGAACACCGACATCGTGTTCTCGACCAGGTTCAGGTAGCCGTGCAGGCTGTCGATATCGGGGGACCAGTACTCGCCGACGACGAACAGCTTCTTGCCGGCGTGCGCTTCCATCTGCCGGATCCACTCCGGGAAGAACCAGGCGGAGATGTGCTTGAGCGCATCGAGCCGGAATCCGTCCACCTGGGTGGTGTCCAGGTACCACTTGCCCCAGTCGATCATCTCCTGGCGAACCTCCGGATTCTGGAAGTCCAGGTCGCAGCCCATCAGGTAGGCAAAGTTGCCGTTCTCCAGCGCCACCTCGTTGTCGAACCGGTGACCGTCGAACAGGTAGACGAAGCCCTGCTCCTTGGTAAACTCGTCGTAATCGGTGGCGTCGAAGTGCCACCAGTGCCATTCGAACGGCGAGTACTTGCCCTTGCGGCCGGGGAAATTGAAGTTGGTGCAGGTGCCGATCTCCCGCTGCGGTCCCGCCGGGTTGATCCGGTCGTCCTGGCGATAGGGCGTTGCCTTCACCCGTTCCGAGCAGTCGCCGCCGATGCGATGGTTCATGACCACGTCGGCGTAGGCCTGGATGCCCGCCGCGTGCAGGGCTTCGATCGCAGCGAGGTACTGCTCGCGGGTGCCGTACTTGGTGCGCACGGTACCGTGCTGGTCGAACTCGCCGAGGTCGTACATGTCGTAGACGGCGTAGCCGACGTTCTTCGTCCCGCCCATGCCCTTATAGGCGGGCGGCAGCCACAGCGCGGTGATCCCCGCCGCGGCGAGATCCTTCGCGTTCGCCGCCGCCTCGTTCCACAGCGAGCCGTCCTCCGGCGAATACCAGTGGAAATACCGCATCATCACGCCGTTTTCGGTCGCCATCAGTCCCCTCCCGTCCCAGGCCGCCGCAAGCTCTCGCCGCGCGCATATAACCTGCCTCGCCGGCGGGAGATACCATGCAACGCCTCCCGAAGAGAAACGGGGCGGCGTCCATCGGGGCGGGCGATGCCAGCATCCCTGGCCGACGGCGCCGTAACGCCAGACGGCACGAACCGGGCTGCAGCAGCGAGCTGCCGCAGTATTGTCCTCTCGAACAATGAGTGCCCCGTTTGGGTATAATTTAAACATTATGGGAATTAGTGTTTTCCATATGTTTTCTCTTTGGAGCCCGATGCACCTTTGCAGTATAGTTTGACGGAGACTTATTAATGCCCGGTCCACGGGGATGGGCGGATAGTAAGGGGGGTAACATTGAACAGGTGGAGCATTGTGCTCGCCGGCGTCTTCGCTGGCGTTGCTGTTTCTGCAAACCCGTCGTTGGCGACAGACCTGGCGGAGGTGCTTCCGGGCAGCACCGCGGAAGTGGGCCCGGAAGAAGCGGGCCCGGAAGAAGCGGGCCCGGAATACGCAGTCACGCCGCCCGCCGACTTTGCTGACGTGAAGCTGGCCAATGCAGGCACGCTCGGCAGTCCGGCGGTCACGGTTAACCCGAAGAACTCAGCCGTCTTCCTGGCAGCCTACGCGAACAACGGGGGATGCTGGGTGCGCACCAGCAGCAACGCTGGCAGAACCTGGGCTGCCGCCAGAAGGCTGCCGCAGGTCCAGAACGGACCATATTGCGATACGCCAACGGTGATCTGGGCGCCAGACGGCAGCCGCGTTTATGCAGCTTACAGTTACAGCTATGACCCTGACTTTGCGCAGATGGCGGTGACCTCTTCCACCGACCGGGGGGCCAACTGGTCACCGCCGAAAATAGCCATGCGCTATGCAAATCGACTGGAGGCGCCGCACATCAGACTGGCCACCTCGCTCGGCGCGGGCAATGCAAACTGGCTGTACCTGCTTTCCACGCAATATCCGGTCGTTAACTTCACGCGATCGGGTGACAGCGGCAAGACATGGTACTCGACCCAGCGCCTGATAACCTGCGGCGGTCGCGACGAGTACGTTTCCGATCCGTCCGTTGCCGGTGGCCCCAAGGGCGAAGTGCTGGTCGCCTGGGGCTCCAACGATTGCAATGGAACATCAAGTGCTCGAATTGAGGTTCGGTATTCGGCAAACTTTGGAGCGACATTCTCTCCCGCGCTTGCGGCCGCGCCAAATGTCGGCGGCAAAACGGCCGTTGCTTTTGGCAGTTCCGGCGTTGCCCATCTTGTTTATGTCCCTGATTACGTTAGTGGGGCGGGACCATATTACGCATTTAGCACCAAGGCGCCCTATGGGAATTGGTCCAGCCCGCTATTGCTGAACGACGCTGTTTCGGTGAATGCGGTATTTTCTCCGGCGCTGATGGTCAGTTCGTGCGGTGCCAGCAATAGCGTTCTGCACGCGATTGGCTGGATGATCGTGCGGGTGCCGGAAAGTTGAACGTCTATTATACCCGCAAGGTTACCAGGAAGGCTGAGACCTGGGCAGCCAACCTGCGCGTATCGGCGACATCTCCGGGTTCCGACTCGGATTATCCCCCGCTGCTGATCCCGGCCATTGCTCCGGGTGTGAGCAGCGCGGTCGGGCTCTGGGGCCAGGAAACGTGGAGCGATACCTCCGGCCCGGTGTGGGCCAGCCGCATCGCTTCGGGGGTGAGCTGCCCGTGATGGGACGGCGGGCTTAGGGACCCCTGGGAAGCGCTCCACCACCGTTCCTTGCCCGTCGCCGCGCTCGCGGGCGGTGCCTTTACTGGCCGAAGCCGTAGACGATCGCGGCCCTGGTGAGGGTGTCCGTCTTGTTGTCGTCGCCCGGCGGGTTGGTGTTGTGGCGGATCGAGTAGGACAGCCGGCCGGAAAAGTGCTCGTCGAACTTGAGGGTGAGCGCCGACGTGGTGTCGATCCAGGTGGCCGCGGTGTTGCCGACCAAGGTGGCGCCGTTAGTAAACTGTAACCGGTGAGTGAGGTTCCAGGCGAACTGCGAAGTCGTGACGCCGACAGGCTCGTTGCGCAGCCGGCCGCCGTCGCGCTTGCGCTCCTTTTCCTGGCGGAGGCCGGGCCCGAGGGCGACCGACAGGGTCATGTCGTCGGTCTTGATCGCCTCGTAGCCCGGACCGACCGCCTCGATGCCGGTAAACTGGAAGTCCTCGCTTCTGTCGCGGACGAATCGTCCGAGCCCCAGGGCGAAGAGCCGTTCGTCGAAGTGATAGCTGGGGCTGTACTCCAGCTCCAGCCGATTGGCGCTGGTGGTCTGGCTGTCGCGGGAAAGGATGTAGTCGAGGCTGGCTTCGTGTTCCCAGGCGCCGGTCGTGTAGGCCACGGCGGTTTCGAGGTTGATGGTGTCGAGCGGACTGTTGCCCGTTGCTATCCCCGCGGCAGCGGCAATCTCACCCGACCAGGGCGAAGGCTCCGGCTCGGGCTTGTTTTCGACCGGAGCGCCGGGCTGAGCTTCGGCCTCAGCCGGGCCTGCCTGCGCTTCGGCCTGCCGGGGCTGCTGCAAACGCCCGGGGAAGGCGCTGTCCACCGTCCGCACGATCGGGTCCTGCAAGGCCGGGGCAAGGCTGGTGGCGTCGCGGACCACCTCGGCGAGCCGGTCCGGCGCCGCCGCAATGGCGGCGAAAAGCGCCTTATAAAGGTCAGGCAGAT
>DAIQPV010000214.1:0-5908 GCA_036787145.1 Rhodospirillales bacterium | reverse complement strand
TTGCTGGGTCGCGAGCCGGCACAGGCGCTCCCAGTAGAAAGTGCGGGAACCCTGCATCGTCAAGCCGGTACCCGACGCCTGTGTAACCAAGTGATATTATTGCAACTTAATGACACATTTTTTGTAAGGTAATTAAAAAGCGATTGAGAGGCGATTGCAATTGATGGCGCCCCCGTGCCAAACAGCCACCTCGCATAGGCGCAATGGAACTTTCCGAGAAACGGAGGCACTGTGATATGAGAAGAGGTGCAAGGAGCATGGGGGCCGCCGCTCTGTTGGTGTCGGGTGTGGCGACGCCGGTGATGGCGGAATCGATGGAGGACTGGCTGACCGGGGACTATGCGACCGGGGATTGGGGTGGCCTGCGGACGACCCTGGAGGATACCGGTGTTACCTTTGAAGGGGCGTATACGACCGATATCATGGCAGTGCGCAACGGCAATGCCGGCAGCGGCGACGGCTGGGATTATGCGGGACGCATTGATTTCGGCGTGGAATTCGACCTGGACAAACTGGCGGGTCTTCCCGGCCTGACCCTGTACGCCAGCGGTGCGTGGTCGTCCGGCCAGAATCTGTCGGAGCGGAAGGTCGGCAACGTCTTTCCGGTGCAGCAGATCTTTACCGGGCGAGAAATCCGATTGTCGCAATTGTACCTGCAGCAGGAGCTGTGGGACGACAAGCTGTCGTTCAAGATCGGTCGGCTGACCACCGAAGAGGATTTTCTCGGCTCGGAGATCTATACCAACTATCTGAACGGCGGCATCAACGGGGTTCCGGGGAACGTGCCCGGCGGCAACTTCGGCTTCACCACGGCGCCGTTTGCCCAGTGGGGCATTGTCGGCGCGGTCGAGCCGATCGATGACCTGCGCTTCGCCGTCGGCGTCTACAATGCCGACGAAAAGACGATCGACGATCACCGCAACGGCACGCGCTTCACGCTCGATGCGGAGGACGGCGTCTTCGCCATCGGCGAGGTGAGCTATGGCTGGAACCGGCCGGCCGAGACCGAAGCCAAGGAGGAGTCTCCGACCGAAGGTCTGCCGGGCGTCTACAATCCGAACAACCAGCCGAAGCCGTCCGGCGGATTGCCGGGCCTGGCGAAGCTCGGCATTTTCGGGGAAAGCGGCCACCGCGAGGATCTGAAGGACGGGCGCGACAAGGACGGCAACGCCGGCTTCTATCTGTCACTGGAGCAGATGGTCTATCGCGAGCCGGGGACGGAGGATCTCGGGCTGACGCCATGGGTGGTGGCCTCGTTCCTGCCCCGCCAGTCGATCAACGAGCTGCCGGTGTTCTTCGGCACCGGCCTTGTCTACAAGGGGCTGATCCCCACCCGCGAGGACGACAACACCGCCATCGGCTTCTTCTATGGCAAGCTGTCGAGCGACATCAGTCCCGGCGGCTCGGAAAAAGTCCTCGAAATCAATCACACCGCCCAGTTGACGCCCTGGTTCTACGTCCGCCCGGACATCCAGCTCGTCTTCGATCCCGCCGGCGTCAGCAGCGCCGATACCGCCGTCGTCTTCGGCGGAGAAATCGGCATCACCTTCTAGTCGGTTTCGGAGGCCGGCCGAACAGGCTTGAATGATAAGGGGTGCATGTTATACCCAAAAAGGGGGGCCGTCCTCGTGGCGGCCAGCGCCTTGGCGGGGAACTCAAATGCGCACACGCAGGCCTGTTGCATTCTGCTGGTGTCTCTTGCCGGCGGTTTGCGCCATCACGCTCTTGGCGGCAGGGAGGGACGCCCAAGCCAAAGACCCGGGCGCTTTTATCATCGATGCGGACGCGGAGGGGGCGGAGGCCGCTGAGAGCGACACGACCGCTGCCGAGAGCGACACCAGCGGAACATCGTCGGAGGTTATACTGGGGGCGTTCAGCGGCGGCGTCGCGTTGACCTCCAATTACGTCGATCGGGGCATTACCAACTCCGACGACGAGCCGGCAATTCAGGGGACGCTGGAATACAGCATCGAGACAGGCCTGCTCGGCAGCAGCGTGTACGTGGGCACGTTTGCTTCGAACGCCAAACTGGAGGGGGACACCGACACGTCGAACGTGGAGATCGACGCCTTGTTCGGGCTCCGTGGCGACTTTGGCGAAACCGGATTGAGCTGGGACCTCGGGGGCGCGTACTACGCCTACCCGGGAACACGCTCCGCGGACAACTTCAACTACTGGGAAATCCCGCTCACCCTCACCTATCAAGCCACGGATTGGCTGGAGATCGAATTCTTCAACGCCGCGACGCCCGAGTACCAGTTCAATACCGGCATCGGCGACTACGCGCGCGGAACCCTCACCTTCGACGTTCCCAATCCCTATGTGGGTTTCAAGGTCTACGCCGGGGCAGGTTATCAGTACGTGGAAAAGGATGTCAGTGGCACCGACTGGATCCTTGGCACAACGGTGACGTTCAAGGGGGTCGACTTCGGTGTTGCGTATACGGATACCAATTACAGCCGGGGAGCGTGCGGCGGAACCAACGACTGCAGCGCCAAGGCCGTCTTCACCGTCGGCGCCTTATTCTAACGAATTGGCTCCGTCGCCCGGCGCCTTCCGGCGCGAGAGCGAGAATCAAGGGAACCCGGCCGTGTGCAACGACTACGGCAACCGCGTCCCGTACAGCGACTATATCAGGGCGTTCCGCGAGATACGCCTGCCGGTCGTACTGCCGGAAGCGGCGCCGAACCTTGAACCCCGCGACGACATCTGGCCGACCGAAACGGCAGCGGTCCTGCGCCGGCACGGCAACGGCGTCGAACTCGCCCAGCTTCGATGGGGATTTGCGCCGCCACGGCCGAAGGCGCCGCCGGTCATCAACTTCCGCTCCGAGGGGAGACGATTTACGCACGGGCGCTGCCTGGTGCCCGCTTCGCATTTCTTCGAATTCACCGGCGCGAGGTCGCCCAAGCAGAAGTGGAAGTTTTCCAAAGTCGGCGACGACTGGTTTTGCTTCGCCGGCCTCTGGCGTCCGGCGACGGACGCAGTGCCGGAAGCCTTCACGCTGCTGACCACCGAGCCCGGTCCCGACGTCGCGCCGATTCACAATCGGCAAATCGTGATCCTGGAGCGGACCGACTGGGCCGCATGGCTCGACTTCACCCGACCGGAGCAGGACCTGCTGCGACCGCTGCCAGCAGGCAGTCTGGCCGTCGAGCAGGTTCGGTGATCGGCCGGGGGTTTCTTTGGTGGAGCCGAGGGGAGTCGAACCCCTGACCTCCGCAATGCCATTGCGGCGCTCTCCCAACTGAGCTACGGCCCCAATTCCAAGCGCTGCCCGCGCGGGTTGAAAGCGCCCACCAACGGGAGGGCGAAATCTAGTTAAAATTCTGCCCGCTCGGCAAGCGGAAACCTTCGCGGATTGTTCGACAGCACACTAAGGCTTGTCATCGAGCTCGTCGTCGACGTGCTCCATCACCTCGCCGATATCGTCGTCATCCTCCCCGAGCTCCGAAGTATCCTCCATCAGCTCTTCGTTCTCGGTGGCCAAGTCGTCACTGCCCGTTCCTTCGCTACTATCCTCGAGGTCATCGACCTCGGCGGCGTCCGTGTCCATCGCCTCGTCATCGGCAGTCTCGTCATCCGCCAGATGGGGGGCGAGGGCCGGCTCGTCTTTCAAAGCCGGACCGGGTCGACGCGGCTTTGGCTGCCGCTCCGGATCGAAAGCGGTGTTGCAAACGGGGCAAACGATCGGTTCCCTGCGTAAATCATAAAAGCGCGCACCACAGCTGAAACAGGTGCGCTTCGTTCCCCACTCAGGCTTTGCCAATGACCCTTCTCCACGGTTTACGCGCCAGGACGCATGCGCCAATTGCCACGTCGGATGGGCTCTGTCAAAAACATTTGGTAGCGTTAGTCACGCGCTCAGCGCATGTGGCGACCCAACTTCAGCGGAGTACGTCCATGCAGCCGATGATTGCCCATCCGGCGGAGGCGCTGGCCGGGATCGTCAAAGTCCCGGGCGACAAGTCGATTTCGCATCGCGCACTCCTGCTGGCGGCCTCGGCAATCGGGGAGACGCCAATTCACGGTCTGCTGGAGTCCGAGGATGTTCTGGCCACTGCGGCGGCTTTGCGGGCGCTCGGTGTCGAAATCGTACGTGACGACGATGGCTGGCGAGTCTCGGGGCGCGGGGTCGGGGGGCTGAGCGAAGCGGACCGCGTGCTCGACCTGGGGAATTCCGGAACCGGCGTCCGGCTGTTGATGGGCCTTGTGGCAAGCCAGCCGATCCTGACTCTTTTTTGCGGCGATGCGTCACTTTCGCGCCGCCCTATGATGCGCGTCATTGAGCCGCTGGGGCGCATGGGCGCACAAGTATGGGCCCGCGGCGGCGGCCGTCTGCCCCTCTGCGTGCGAGGCAGCACCGAGCCTTTGCCGATCGATTACGAGCTGCCGGTTGCATCGGCGCAGGTGAAATCAGCCATTTTGCTGGCGGGCCTCAGTGCGCCGGGATGGACCACGGTGACCGAACCGTTACCCACGCGAGATCACAGCGAACGTCTACTGCGGCACTTCGGCGCCACCGTCCACGCCGAACCCCTTCCCGGCGGCGGCCGCCGGATCACCCTCGAAGGCCAGCCAGAGCTGGCCGCTAACCCGGTTCTGGTACCGGGGGACATTTCCTCGGCGGCGTTCCCGATGACGGCAGCGCTCCTCGTTCCCGGTTCCAACGTCCTCTTATCGAATGTCGGCATGAACCCGCACCGCGTTGGACTTCTGCAGACGTTGCAGGAGATGGGGGCGAGAATCACGGCCATTGGCTCAAGGGAAGAGGGGGGCGAGCCGGTCTGTGACCTCGGCATCGAGGCTGGGCCGCTGCGCGGTGTAGACGTGCCCGAAAGCCGGGTCCCGTCGATGATCGACGAGTTTCCGATTCTTGCGGTTGCCGCAGCGTGCGCCAGTGGGACGACAACGATGCGGGGTCTCAAGGAACTGCGGGTCAAGGAAAGCGACCGGCTGGCGGCCATTGTTGAGGGACTGGAGGCGTGCGGGATCAGCGTGCGCGCTGGCGAGGATTGGCTTGAAATCGACGGTGCAGGAGGCCCACCTCCCGGCGGTGGCGTGGTCAGGACCCGCTTTGATCATCGCATCGCCATGTCGTTTCTGATCCTGGGGCTTGCTGCACGACAACCTGTAAGGATCGACGATGGCGCGGCGATAGCGACGAGCTTTCCCAGCTTTCCGATCGTGATGACTGAACTGGGTGCGAAAATTCATGATTCCAACGAGCTCTCGGGCGATTGAACCCGGCTGCCGGCGTCGGGTGCGGCGCCTGATCCCTTGGGGCATCGTGACAAGGGCGCGCGGACCGCTGCTGCACGGCCTCCGCGTGCTGGTTTCTTTCGGTTTGATCGTAGGACTCCTGGGGCTCGTTGCTGTGGCTGTGGTCCAGGTGCTGGGCCTCCGGGCCTGGCCTTACGAGCTGGCCCATCACTTCGTTGCCCACGCGATGATCGGGGCCGCTCTCATCGCGCTGGGGGCGGCCCTGCTGCGACGCAAGGGGCTGCTGGCGGTGGCCCTATCCCTCACCTTAGGCTTCGGGATGGTCTACGCCACGGCACCACAGCCTGCGGGCATGACGAACGCGCGCTCGGCGCAAGCGGCTGCGGACCCGCCGCTGACGCTGATAACCAACAACGTCTACGTCAATAATGGCGAGCTCGACGGGTTGATCGCCTGGCTGGCCACCCGCCCGGCGGACGTTGTGGTCCTGCAAGAGGTTGCTCCCGAGCTGATCAGCCGACTGGAGCATGCGGAGGACGGGTATCCCCATCGCGTGGTCGCGACCGATCCGTACGTCTATGACCAGGGCGTCACCCGTGAAGCCATCACCGTCTTGTCGCGCTGGCCGATCATCGAGAGCCGCCGTCTGAACGAGCGCACGTTTGGCTGGCAGGCCGTTCTCGCG
>DAIQPV010000213.1:0-5970 GCA_036787145.1 Rhodospirillales bacterium | reverse complement strand
CAGTTTCAAGCAGAGCCTCGTCCAACCCAACCACCGGGTAGCGTCGGTCAGCCTCGCCCGGGACCGTGTGCCAGTTCGCCAGCGCCAGCATCCTGGAAATGTACGTCTCGCGGGAAACCGTCATCCAGGGGTCTTTCCAGATCAGGTAGAGGACGCGCCTAAGGGGCCTGCCGCGCGCCTCATCGACCGCTGCGGCGTAGGCTTGGCGGAACCTCTCGGCGAGCTGTCCGGCCGGCGTTCCGACGCCAAAGATTCCCCCGATCAGGTTATACAAACCCAGGTTGTCTTCCACCGCGACGGGGTGGGTCACCAGCACCTCGGCGCCTTCTTCTGCCAGCTTCTCGGCCAAGGGTCGCGGTGTCTCGTCAATATTCACCAGGACGTGGGTGGGCGCCGACGATCGAAGCTTTTCCATGTTGATGGACTTCGTTCCGCCGACGCTTCGCACCCGTTTCACCCGCTCTTTCGGGTGCACGCAAAACGCGGTCCGGCCGACGACGCGGTCGCCAAGGCCGAGGTCGAACAGCAGCTCGGTCAGGCTCGGCACCAGCGAGACAATGCGCACTTCGCCCGTCGCTGGCCGGTGCTGAACCCCGGCCGCGTCAACGAAAACGGCCTCCGCCTGCGGCGCAGGTTCTGCTGTTGATGGTGCCGTCGATGGATCGGGCCTGTCAGGCATCACACATCCGGTAATTGTAGAAACCTGCGGAAACGTTTTTTTTCGATTGTGATCCGGATCACAGAACGCCCACCGCCCAGGCGGCATACTCTCGCGCGGATGGACTTTTCATCCGGAGTTCTCCCTTCCCTCAAGAGCACACCTGGGGCCGGCGAAAGCGGGCCCCGTTTTTTTGCCCGGTCGCGTCCCATCCGCCGCTCACGGATCCTTGGCTCCCTCCGTTTCCTCGGTGTGTCGCGGCGGAGGCGCGGTGTGGCCGGCGGCCCGGGCTTTTCCCGAGAGTCGCTTGATCGCTTCCACGACGGCAAGGATGACGCCACCCGCGACGATCCCGGTCAGACCGCTCACCGCGAGCGGAGTCAGCCATGCCAGCGTTGCTCCAATGCCGGGGATGGTCGCCGCGTGATGAGCCAGCGCTTCGATCCAGTGGTGGGCCGCCGGGACGCCGTGGACAAGGATGCCGCCGCCGACCAGGAACATCGCTGCCGTTCCCGCAACCGCCAGGCCCTTCATCAGCCACGGTGCGGCAGCCAGGATTCCAGCGCCAAGACCGCGCTGAACGCGGGCCAAGAGGCCGTCGCCGACGCGGCGGCGGAGGTAGAAGCCGATGTCGTCGAGCTTGACGATGCCGGCCACCAGGCCATAGACGCCGATAGTCATAATGATGGCGATGCCGGCCAGCACCGAGACCTGGGTGATGAACGGCGACGACGCGACGGTGCCGAGCGTGATCGCGATAATTTCCGCAGAGAGGACAAAGTCGGTCCGTATCGCGCCCTTTACCTTCTCCTTTTCAAGCGCCGCCATATCCACCGCAGGTTGGGCCAGTGCCTGCACCAGTTCGGCGCGGCGGGCGGCCTTGTCGGCCTTCCCATGGAAAAAGCGGTGGGCGAGCTTCTCGAACCCCTCGTAGCAGAGGAAGCCGCCGCCGACCATCAGCAGCGGCGTTACCGCCCAAGGCGCAAAGGCGCTGATCAGCAGCGCCGCCGGGACCAGGATCGCCTTGTTGCGGAACGAGCCTTTGGCGACCGCCCAGACCACCGGCAGTTCGCGGTCGGCCCTGACACCCGCCACCTGCTGGGCATTGAGGGCGAGGTCGTCGCCCAGCACACCGGCGGTCTTTCTCGTGGCAAGCTTCGTCAGAACCGCGATGTCGTCGAGGACCGTCGCGATGTCGTCAAGCAGTGCGAGCAGGCTGGTGGCCATCGTGCACTCTCACGTTCGATGAGCGGCTCGCGAAACGGCGTGACCACGGCTTCCCCGCCGGATCACTTTGGCGCCGCCTCAGGCTGATGTGCGAGCAGCGCGCGCGTGGCGGCGGCGACGTCCGGCTGGCGCATCAGCGATTCCCCGACGAGGAAGCAGCGGAGGCCGGCGCCGGCCAGCCGGTCACAATCCGCCGGGCGCGCGATGCCGCTCTCGCCAACCAGTGTTGCATCCGGCGGTGCCAGCGGCGCCAGGCGTTCGCTCGTGGCCAGATCGACCGACAGGGTGTTGAGATTCCGGTTGTTGATGCCGATCAGCGTCGCCCCGAGGTGGCAGGCCCGCTCCGTTTCCGCCTCGTCGTGCACCTCGACGAGGCTGTCCATGCCGAGCGCCGCTGCGGCCGACAGCAACTCGCGGGCGCATCCGTCATCGACGGCCGCCAGGATCACCAGCACCGCGTCGGCGCCAAGGGCGCGCGCCTCGACGATCTGATAGGGATCAAGCAGGAAGTCCTTGCGGAGCACCGGCAGGGACACGGCGGAGCGGGCGGCGACCAGGTAAGCGTCGTCGCCCTGGAAATAGGGCGTATCGGTGAGGACCGAGAGGCAGGTCGCGCCGCCCTCGGCGTAGGCCCAGGCCAGCTCCGGAGGATCGAAGTCAGCACGGATCAATCCTTTCGATGGCGAGGCGCGCTTGACCTCGGCGATCAGGCCATAGCTGCCGCCGGCCACGGTCCGGCGCAGTGCGGCGGCAAAGCCGCGCGGCGGCGATGCCGCGGCGGCGGCGCGTTCAACCTCGCCGAGGGGCCGGCTGCGCCGGCGATCGCTGACCAGAGCGCGCTTGTCGGCGCAGATGCGCTTCAGGACGGACATGGCCCGGCCCGGCGTCTCACGCGCCCGCCCTGGCGGGGCGCCGGGTCTGCGTGCTGATGTCGACCAGCCGTTCCAAGGCGCTGCGCGCCCGGCCGGAATCGATCGCATCGGCAGCCATGGCCGCACCGTCGCGCAGGCCGTGCGCCCGTCCGGCGACGATCAGCGCGGCACCGGCGTTGTAGACGACGGCGTCCCGGAACGGCCCGCACGCGCCGTCGAGCAGCGCGCGCATGGCGGCGGCGTTGGTGGCCGCGTCGCCTCCCTTCAGATCGGCGGGGCGGGCTGTGGGCAGGCCGGCATCGGCCGGCGTCACCTGAAAGAGATGCACGGCGCCGTCGCGCCACTCGGCGACCCAGGAGGGGCCGGTGGTCGTGAGTTCGTCGAGCCCGTCGGAGCCGTGTACCACCCAGGCGCGCTCACAGCCGAGGTTGCCGAGCACGCGGGCCATCGGCTCGATCCAGTTGCGGGCAAAGGCGCCGGTAAACTGCCGGGCAACGCCCGCCGGGTTCGATAGGGGGCCCAGCAGATTGAAGATGGTGCGCAGGCCGAGTTCGACCCGCGGGCCGGCGACGTGGCGCATGGCGCTGTGGTGGCGCGGCGCCATCAGGAAGCCGATGCCGGCTTCGCGGATGGCGCGCTCGACCAGCGACAGGTCGGCGTCGAGATTGACTCCCAGCGCCGCCAGCACGTCGGCAGCCCCGCATTTCGACGACAGAGCGCGGTTGCCGTGCTTCGCCACCGGGACGCCGCAGCCGGCGACGACCAGCGCTGCGCCGGTCGATATATTGAACGTGCCGGCGCCGTCGCCGCCGGTGCCGACAATGTCGATGGCATCGTCCGGCGCGCTTACCCGCAGGGCGCGGGCGCGCAGAACCCGCACCGCACCGGTGATCTCGTCCACCGATTCGCCCCTGACGCGCATCGCCATCAGCAGGCCGCCGATCTGCGCCGGCGTCGCCTCGCCGGCCATGATCACCGAAAACGCCTGCTCCGCCTCGTCGGCGGAGAGCGCGGCGCCGGTGGCGAGCTTGGCGAGGCAGGACTTGATCAGGCTCTGTTGTTCGCTCATCGCCCTAATGCACTGTTGTTTCCAGGAAGTTGCGCAGCAGCGCGTGGCCATGCTCGGTGGCGATGCTTTCGGGGTGGAACTGCACCCCGAAGATCGGCCACTCGCGGTGGCGAAGCCCCTGGATGACGCCGTCCTCGCTTTCCGCCGTCGCAACCAGGCACTCGGGCCATCCCCCGCGATCGACCATCAGCGAGTGATAGCGCGTCGCCTGAAAGGGCGAGGGGAGCCCGGCGAAGACATCGGTCCCTTCGTGCCGGATGCTGCTGATCTTGCCATGCATCGGCACCGGGGCGCGCACCACCCGTCCGCCAAACACCTGGCCGATGCTCTGGTGTCCCAGGCAGACACCCAGCAGCGGCACCTTTCCGGCGCAAGCCTCGATCAGCGCGAGGCAAATGCCCGCCCGGTCGGGATCGCAGGGTCCGGGTGACAGGACGATCCCCTGCGGCGCCATCGCCAGCGCCGCATCGACGCTCACCGCATCGTTGCGGCGGACGTCGATATCGGCGCCGAGGTCTCCCAAATAATGAAAGAGGTTGTAAGTGAAGCTGTCGTAGTTATCGATGAGCAGCAGCATGGATAAAACCGGTAAAGGGACCAGCCGGGACCGCAGAAGATATGGGCAGCCGACGTCGCAGCCGGCCACCGCCTGGCAAAATGCCCAGGCATCAGCGCAGCGTCAAGCACGGTGGGCGTTGTGGCGGCCTGCCGGCGCAATCGCCCTCGTCTGCGCCGTCGGCTTCGTCGCAGGGCCGTCAGGCCTCCGCGCCGACGACGGTCCGCCTCCGGCGCAGTCCGGCTCTCCGCAGGCGCGCGCGGCGGCGAGGGCAATGCTGGAAGCGAGAGAGCGCCGCCTGCGCGATGAACGGCGCGCGGTGGAGGGGCGCATCCAGGCGCTCGACCGGAGGCTCGATCTGCGGGAGGCCGAGCGCGAGCGGCTGCCGCTGACCGATCCCGGCGGCGAACCAGCCCCGTTGCAGGACCCCGTCGCCGAGCGCTGGCAGATCGAACGGCGCGGCCTTGTCGACCGCGACCGGGGGCTTGAACAGCGGCTGCGGAACGAGCAGTTTGACCGGCAGCGCAAAAGCCGGGTGCGCTCGTGGTAGCGGAGCCGGATCCGCAGCCTTTCGCGCCGGAAGGAGAATGACGATGAGCAGCGTGAAGACGTATCGGGTTGACGGCATGACCTGCGAGGGCTGCGCCCGGGCGGTCACCGGAGCCATCCGCAAGCAGGCCCCGGATGCCTTTGTGGAAGTGGACGTGTCGATGGGGACGGTGCGGGTTGATGGGAACGCCGGGGAAAGCGAGGTCCGCCAGGCCGTCGAACGCGCCGGCTTCACCTGGGTCGGTCTCGCGGCGGCATAACCAGGCGGGCGCTGCGCCCTGACAGGAGAAAGCCCGCCGAATCGCCCGAACCATTTCAGTGCGGCCGCCGCAGTCTTCGCCAAAGTTGGCTACCGTAAGAGTGTAGCGCTATCAACGGTATGGCGCTACCACCTTTACCACTACAGCTTGATGCCTCAGCCTCGCCAACGGCCGTCATCGCGCGGTTTCTGCGAAAGGCGCTGCTGTTCTCGCTTGCATTGAACAGAACGGGAACGTAAACTACCCATTGGGGTGCAGCGCACGGATGGACGGGGTTTTCAGATGAGCATCAGCCTGGTGCATACCGCCGACTGGCAGCTCGGCAAGGCGTTTGGCGCCGTTGGCGGCGAGGCGCAGGGTCGCCTGCGCGACGCCCGCTTCGAGGCGGTCCGGAACGTCGGAGTGCTGGCCCGCGAGCGGCGCGCCGATGCGATCGTGGTCGCGGGCGATGTGTTCGACAGCGGCACCGCCGCCGATCCGACGCTGCGGCGTGCTCTCATCGCCATGGAGTCGTTCGCCGGCCCCTGGGTGCTGCTGCCCGGCAACCATGACCCGGCGACCGCCGAGGGCGTGTGGGCGCGGCTCCGCCGCCTCGGCCTTCCCGGCAACGTCATCGTTGCCGACCGGCCAGAGCCGGTGGTGCTGGCGGGCGGCCGGCTCGTGGTGCTGCCGGCGCCGCTCGTCCGCAACAACGAGACGGACGATCTCACTGCCTGGTTCGATACGGCGCCAGCCCCTTCCGGCGCGGTGCGCGTGGGCCTCGCCCACGGCAGCATCCC
>DAIQPV010000212.1:0-5991 GCA_036787145.1 Rhodospirillales bacterium | reverse complement strand
GTTTGCGTAACTCTATGATCTGCGCTGACGTCCCGGCCGTCAACCGGTGGCCGCCGCCGCGATGCTCCACACGGGCGCCGTCATCCGGTTGACACCGCACCGGCCGATCGATACCCACGACAGCGATTTCTCGGAGAGGAAGGACAGCGACGTGGTGGCAAGCAGAGGGGTGGTCGCCGCCGGCCATCCGCAGACGACCGCTGCCGCGTGCGCGGTCCTGGCCGAAGGCGGCAACGCGGTGGATGCAGCCCTCGCTGGTCTGCTTGCCGCCTGTGTCGCCGAACCGATCCTGGCGTCACTTGGCGGCGGCGGATTTCTCATGGCTCTGCCGGCTGACGGCCACCATGCCGGGCGCCCCCTCCTCTACGACTTCTTCGTGCAGACCCCGCGGCAGCGCCGCCCGGACGGCGATACCGATCTCCGGGAGGTGGCGGCTGACTTCGGCCCTGCGACGCAGGCGTTCCACATCGGCCTTGGCACCATCGCCACGCCGGGGGTGGTCAAGGGCATCTTTGCGGCGCATCGGGATCTCGGCCGGATGCCGATCCGCCGACTCTTCGAACCCGCCGTGGCTCTGGCCCACGACGGCGTTCTGCTGGACGGCATGCAGGCCTATGTCTTGCGGGTCGTCCGGGCCATCGTCGAAGCCGATCCCGCGATGCGCGCCCTGTTCGCGAACCCCGCCAGCGGCGGCGCCCTGCTGGGCGAAGGTGATCGCCTGCTCCTGCCGCAACTGGCGGACGCGCTCGAGTCGATCGCCGCCGAAGGCGAGGATCTTTTTTATCGCGGCGAGATGGCCCGGCTGCTCAGCGACGACAGCGAGGCGAAAGGGGGACATCTGACGCGCACGGATCTGGAGCGTTATCAGGTCGAGCGACGGACTCCACTCAGCCTCTCCTTCTTGGAGACGAACATCCTGCTCAACCCTCCGCCATCCTCGGGCGGCATTCTGGTCGGATTTGGGCTGGCGTTGTGGCAGGCCCTCGGGCGTATCGATGACGACTTCGGGTCGGCCGCGCACCTGAGCCGGCTGATCACCGTCATGCGGGCAACGGAACGCGCCCGTTTGGAGGAGCGGATTCACGAGCGACTGGCGGAACCGGCGGCGGCAGAAGCGCTGCTGGACGCCACATTGATCAAGCGGTGGCAAAATGAGGTCTCTGGCGTGAGCGCCACCGCGCGCGGAACGACGCAGATCAGCGTTGTCGACGCGGCGGGCGGCGTCGCCAGCCTCTCGGTCTCCAACGGCGAGGGATCTGCGTATGTTCTTCCGCAGACCGGCATCATCCTCAACAACATGCTCGGCGAAAGCGATCTGCTGAGCAGCGGGACCTGGCAACAGGACCGTCGCCTCTCGTCCATGATGACGCCCGCCATCGTGCGCGACACGACGGGCGGCGTCACGGCGCTGGGGTCCGGCGGCTCCAATCGGATTCGCACCGCGATGCTGCAAGTCCTGCTCAATCTCCTGGCCTTCAGGATGAATCCGGACGATGCGGTCAGCGCCCCGCGGCTGCACCAGGAGGGAAAGACCCTCAGCGCAGAGCCAGGTTTCCGGGAAGAGGTCCTGGACGCCGCAAGCTCTGGCGGAGCCCTCCGTGTCGAAGCCTGGCCTGTGAAGAATCTGTTCTTCGGCGGCGTACACCTGGCGCGGCGCGACCCGGGCGGCACTCTTTACGGTGTCGGCGATACCCGGCGGGGCGGTGTCGCCGTTCAGGCTTGAACGTGGGCGGAGACGCGGTCGTGGCCGATGACCAGCTATACATCCTGACCATAGCGTGTCCGGACAGGACCGGGATTGTTGCCGCGGTGGCCGGGTTCCTTGCCGACCACAATGCCTTCATCACCGAATCCTCCCACTTTGGCGATGCGCGGACCTTACGCTTTTTCATGCGCACCGTTTTCCGGACAGGCACTGCCACACCACCGCTCGATCGGTTCGCCCAGCGGTTTTCACGCATTGCTGAACGCTTCCACATGGTTTGGGGACTGCACGACGCCGTGCGTCCGGAGCGGCTGCTCGTTCTTGTCTCCAAGCTCGACCACTGTCTGAACGATCTGCTGTACCGATACCGCACCGCCGATCTGCACGTGGATATCGCCGCAGTGGTTTCCAACCATCCCGACCTCGAGCCGCTGGCCCAGTGGCACGGTATTCCGTTTCACCACCTGCCGGTAACTGCCGAAACCCGGCTGGAGCAGGAGGCAAAAATCCTCGATCTGGTCCGGGAACTGGAAATCGACCTGGTGGTCCTCGCCAGATACATGCAGATCCTGCAACCGGGCACCTGCGACCGCCTGCGCGGCCGCTGCATTAATATTCATCATTCGTTCTTGCCAGGCTTCAAGGGGAAACGCCCCTACCATCAGGCCCACGATCTTGGTGTCAAGCTGATCGGCGCAACGGCCCATTACGTCGTTGCCGATCTCGATGCGGGTCCCATCATCGAGCAGGCTGTCGAACGGGTTGACCACAGTTTTGGCCCCGGGGATCTGGCCCGCGTCGGGCGAGACATCGAGACCGTTGTCCTGGCCCGTGCGGTTCGCTGGCATATCCAGCACCGCGTATTGCTGAATGACGGCAAGACAGTCGTTTTTCGCTGAGATGGCGTCATCCGGAGGCTGAAGCGCGACGCAGGCGAAACCCTCTGCGCGTTAAGAGAGCATAAAGCAACCTTTGTTACTCTCATAAGGGTACGACTTACCCGATTGCGAGGAAGGGGCGCTGCATGCTGGCAGGCAGAGCATTCGAAGAAGCGACCCGCCAAAATGGTGGCGTTGCCTCGACGGCCGCCAACGGGCGGTGCGCCCTTGCGGACGTGGACCTGTTCAGGGATTTCGACAAGGCCACCTTGGCTCAGATCGAGCAATCCTGTCGGTACCGTCGCTATTCGGCGCAGGAACAGATCATCGACAGTGATGCCATCTCGTCCGATGTGTTCTTTATCATTCGGGGGCGCGCGCGCGTCGTCACCTACTCCATGTCCGGACGTGAAATAACATTCGCCGACCTGCAGGCCGGCGACTACTTCGGCGAAGTTGCCGCTCTCGATGGCGGACCCCGATCGGCGGGCGTCATGGCAACCGAAGACACGCTCGTCCTCTCGCTGCCGCGGGGGCCATTTCTCGCCATACTGGCGGACCATCCGCAGGTTGCCTTGCGGGTCATGCGCCGGCTGGCACACATCGTTCGCCGCGCCGATGAACGCATTATGGATCTGTCGACACTGGCGGCGAACAACCGCGTACAGGCGGAACTCCTCCGCCAGGCGCGAAGCGACAACGCGCCGCGCAAGACCGCCATCATCGAGCCCATTCCCATCCATAGCGATATCGCCAGCCGGGTATCGACAACTCGGGAAACGGTCGCACGGGTGCTCAACGAACTGGCCCGCAAGGGAATCGTCGAACGAACGCGGACGGCACTGGTCATCCGCGATGTGCCCCGTCTCAAGCTGATGGTCGAGGAGGTGCGCGGCTGAACCGCTCGCGCCCGTAAATATTACCCCGCAGATATTATTTGATCTTGGCTTCCTTGAACGGCACGTGTTTGCGGACAACCGGATCGTACTTGCGAAATTCAAGCTTTTCCGTTGCAGTGCGCGGATTTTTCTTGGCAACATAGAAAAATCCGGTGCCGGCGGTGCTGACCAGCTTGATCAGGATTGTATTTGGTTTAGCCATCCTCGGCTCACATCGTTTCGCTGGAAGGTCGGGCATGCCGACCGCCGGCGCACGATACGCGTCCCGGTCCGGCTGTCAAGGGACAGGTCCCGGCGGCATCTGCGCCATGAGCGATTCCGGCTTCAGGACTGAGGCAAAAAGCGACGGTTGGTCGAGCAGACGGCGGGCAATGGCCGGGTCCACCGGCCCATCGCGTCGTTCGGGCGGGCATCCGAGGCCGTTCATGACCGCCTCGGCTGAAGAGGCCTTCGCCAGAAACTTATCGAATGCATCGGCATCAATAACGTAGAGGCCGACCGAACAGAGGCGCGGGTGCACTCCGCCCGTCCTCAGGCTGATGCCGGTCGGCGAGACCGCATAGGACCAGGTCAGTCCGATTTCGCCGCCATTCGGCAGCGGCACGACCGTCTGTACCGTGCCCTTACCATAGGACGTCCTGCCGACAACGATTGCCCGACCACGATCCTGCAGCACGGCGGCGGTCAATTCGGCTGCAGAAGCCGTGTTCCCGTCAATCAGGATGACAAGCGGCAGGCCTCTCGAGACGTCATCTCCGCCCGCAAAATAATCCTGAACACTGTCGGGGTGGCGGCCGCGCGTCTCCAGAATGGGACCGTCGTCCAGGAAAAGATCGGCGACCTTCACCGCCTGCTGTAGCAACCCTCCCGGGTTGCCACGCAGATCCATCACAATGCCGCGAAGCTGTCCTGTTGGAAGCTTCATCAGTTCATTCAAAGTGCGGGCGATGTGGTCTGCTGTGTCCTGGTTGAAATGCAGGACCGTCAGGAAAAGGATGCCATCCTCATAGCGCTCCTTGACCATGTCCGGAATGAGATAGCTGCGCGTTACGACGAACCTCAGCGTCGATCGGCCCAGACGACGGACCGTCACTCTCAGCCGTCCGCTGACTTCTTCCTGCAGCAGGAAGTCCAGCTCCGCTTCGGATAATCCCGATACGGGCCTTCCATCAATCTGCACCAGCACGTCGCCTACGCGCAATCCCGCCCGCTCCGCCGGGCTCCGGCCTGTCACTTCCGTGATGACCGGACCGTCTGGCGCCATCTGAACCGAGATGCCGATGCCGTAATAGCCGTCGCGCCGTTGGCGGTTCTGTCGCGCCTCGGCAGGCGTGGCATACCGGCTGTTGGCATCGAGAGAAGCCGCCACGCGGTCAAACATGGCTTCATAGACGCTTTCCTGCGGGGCGGCGGCGAGGTGGGGGGAAATTTCCCGAGCTGCCCGCCAGACCTGAACGCTTGTTCGCGCCCAGCCATCGACGTCGCGCGACGTCGGTGTCGGCCACGACACGGCGCGCCGGCCCGCCGCATCCAGTTCCACCTCGTGGTGCACCTTGGCGACGTTTAGTGCAGGATCGATCGTGGCAAGCCCGCTCAGCGCGGCGAGCGCAACCTGCTCGGCGCTTACGGAATCGATGTACCGTTCATCCACGACTCCATAAACGGCTCTGAACATGTTTTGCGCTTCGGGTCCGGCAAATGGACTGGGTGCCTCGAAAGAACGCGGCGGTTCGACGCTCTGACAGGCGGAGACAGCGATCCCTGCAACAAACCAGGTGAGGCAGAGAGTAGCTCGCCAGTGCTCATGCATGCCGTGACTTATCGCCCAATTCGTCGCCTTGGTTCTGGCCACCGAGGAAGCGGCGCGCTCACTGCCCGCGCCTGAATTAGGGTGATAAGCGCGCTTGCGCTACATTATAGTGTGGAACCGCGTTGCGGATGCCGCCTTTTTACCAAGGTCGAACGGCCCTGCGCGGGTATCGACAGGACCACGGGTGCGGAATGAACGGTTTCGCACAGCGATTGAGGAGGAGGTTGCATGTCGGATTATGGTGGGATTATCGGCCTGATCATTCTCGCCCTCGATATTTGGGCGGTGATCAATGTCATTCAAAGCGATGCATCGACCGGCGGCAAGGTACTTTGGGTGCTTTTGATTCTCTTACTTCCGCTTGTCGGCCTGATTATCTGGTTCTTCGCGGGCCCTCGCGGCCGTCGTTCTGCGGCCTGAAGCCGCTCCCAGCATCGAACGGTGCCGTGACGGACCACCCGTTGCGGATTATCGCCCGCCGCCGGAATCACCGGCGGCGGGCTCACCGTGGGGTTCAGGCGGCGACGGCGTGCATGCCGCCAAGCTGCACGCCGAGCGGTCCAAGAAGCTCCCGGATACCCCAGACGAAGGACCCTGGGTTATCGTAAGTGATCAGGCCGGTCTTGCCATGCTCGACGCACTGAATGCCAGACTGGTGCGTAACAAGGACCGGCTTGCCGAACAGCAATGCGTGCCGCG
>DAIQPV010000211.1:0-6007 GCA_036787145.1 Rhodospirillales bacterium | reverse complement strand
GTTCTCGGCCAATTGATGCGGGAGGGATTTGTCGTTCAGCGCGTGGATCACGCGGATCGGCGCCGGCGGCGGCTTTATCTCACCGCCGAGGCGGAGGCCCTGGAACGGACGCTCACCGACCGGCAGGCCGCCCGGCTTGCCGCAGCCTCTGCCCGCGTCGGCGACGTCGCGCTCGACGGCTTCCGCGCCATGTTGCGGGCCATGATCGATGGCGAAGACGGTCCCCTCCCGATGCCGCACGGGATGACCGACCGGTGATAGTATACGCAGAGCTCAGCTCGCGCCTATAATTATGCATGAGCCTGGAAGCGCCTCACATCCTCGTGGTCGATGACGATGCACGCTTGCGTCGGCTGCTTGCCAAGTATCTTATCGAGCATGGATTTCTAGTCGCGACGGCGGAGGATGCGGCGGATGCGCGCGGCAGGCTCGGCAGCTTCGCGTTCGACCTGATCGTCCTCGATCTGATGATGCCGGGCGAGAGCGGCCTTTCCTTTGCCGCCGACCTGCGCAAGCGCTCCGGCGTGCCGATCCTGATGCTGACGGCGATGGGCGAGCCGGAGGACCGGATCGCCGGTCTGGAGGGCGGTGCCGACGACTACATGGTCAAGCCGTTCGAGCCGCGCGAGTTGCTGCTGCGCATCGGCAACATCCTGCGCCGCACGCCGCAGCAGGAAGCGCAGCCGAGCGAAGTGCAGATGGGGGATCTCACCTTTTTGGTGGACCGGGAGGAGCTGCGGCGCGGCGAGGAACTGGTGAAACTGACGTCGGTGGAAACCGCTTTGATGGTTGCCCTGGCGCGCCGCGCGGGCATCCCGCTGAGCCGCGAGGAACTGATCGAGCTGACGGGCGCGGCCGGCGGCGATCGCGCCGTCGATGTGCAGGTGACCCGGCTGCGCCGCAAGATCGAGAGCGATCCTCGTGAGCCGCGCTTTTTGCAGACGGTCCGCGGCCGTGGTTATGTGCTGAAGCCGGATTAGCGGACATGGGCGCGCTGCTCAACCGCCTCCTGCCGCGCGGCCTGCTTGCGCGCGCGCTGCTGATCGCCGTCGCGCCCCTCATCCTGATGCAGGTGCTGTCTGCCTGGCTCTTCTACAACAGCCACTGGGACCAGGTCAGCAAACGGCTATCCCAGGGATTGGCCGGAGACGTGGCCGTCCTCGTCGATTCGCTGACGGGCATCACCGATCAGGCGAGCCGCGACTGGCTGTTTCGTGAAGCGGCGCAACGCATGGAGATCAACGCGACGCTGCACCCCGACGCAATCCTGCCCAACGCACCGGATCGGCAGACGGCGATCGAGGGCGAACTTCGCCGCGCCCTGCTTCGCAAGCAGATTACCAAACCGGTGCGCATCGACGAGCAGACGGGAAAGGATCGGGTGGTGGTGTCGGTCCAGCTCGCCGACGGCGTCCTGCGCCTGGAGGTCCCGCGGCACCGCCTGCACAGTTGGACGACCTTTGCCTTCGTCCTGTGGACCGTCGGCACCACCCTCATCCTGCTGGGGGCGTCCACCATCTTCATGCGCAATCAGATCCGGCCGATGCGGCGGCTCGCGCGGGTGGCCGATGCCTTCGGCAAGGGCCGCGAAGTCACGGACTTCAAGCCGGAGGGGGCGTGGGAAGTGAAACTGGCGGGCCTGGCGTTTCTTGCCATGAAGGGCCGCATCCAGCGCCAGATCGCCCAGCGCACGGCCATGCTCGCCGGGGTTTCGCACGATCTCCGCACCCCGCTGACCCGGATGAAGCTGCAACTGGAGATGATGCCCGACGATGAGGCGGCGAGTGCACTCGGCGAGGACGTGCACGACATGGAACGAATGCTCGAGGGATACCTGGCCTTCGCTCGCGGCGAAGGGGCCGAAAAGCCACATCCGCGCGACCTTGGCGTTCTCTTGGGCGAGGTGGTCAGGCGTGCGCGTCGCGGCGGCGCGGCGGTGGAACTGGCCACGGAGGGCGACCTGCGCTTGCCGCTGCGGCCGAATGCCATGCGCCGCTCGTTGACAAACCTGGTCGAAAACGCCCTGCGCTTCGCCTCGCGCGTCGCCGTGCACGCCCGCCGGCGGGGCGGTGCGGTCGAAGTGACGATCGACGACAATGGTCCCGGCATTCCCGCCGAGCAGCGCGAGGAGGTGTTCAAGCCGTTCTTCCGCCTGGAAGCGTCGCGGAACCCGGCCACCGGTGGCGTCGGACTCGGCCTGACCATCGCTCGCGACGTGGTCCGCAGCCACGGTGGCGAAATCGTGCTGGATGACTCGCCGCAGGGCGGGCTGCGGGTGCGGGTCCGGCTGCCGGTGTAGGGGAAGGCCCGGTCAGAGTGCGCGGAGGGTCTTAGCGAAGCCTCAGGAGGTCGCGATCCTCGCCTGTTTGCGCCACAGCCAGAACACACAGGCCCAGCTCATGATCGGTCCCGCCGCGGCGGCAATGGCCCGCGCCCAGGCGGCGCCGGTCACGTCGAACGCCCAGATCAGAGGCACGCCCGCGCTGAGGGTGAGGACAGCGCGTACCACGTTGACCATGAGCTTCAGGTCCGAGCGACCCTCCGCCGACAGAAAGACGGTGGCCGGATTGTTGAGGCTGTCGCAGATCGGGATGATGGCATAGATCGCCAGCAGCGGGGCGGCGGGCATCAGCTCGCTGCCGAAGCCGATCTGTATCAGCCACGGTCCGAACACCAGCATCGCCCCGGAATAAGGCAGCGCCACCACCAGCGTTGCCAGCCCTTGGCGCCCGATGTGCCGCCGCTTTTGCGCATACGACATCGTATCGATCCGCTTCGAGACCATCGGCAGCATCATCAGGTTGAGGCCGACGACGATCTGCAGAAAGGGCGCGATGAACGTCTCGCCGACCTTCAGATAGCCGGCGGACTCGATGGGCAGCATGGCGCCCGCCAGGAGGATTACGCCGCTGATGCTGATCTGGGAAATCGGCACCGACGCGATATTCCAGCGCGCGTAGTTCCACGTCTCGCGGCGAAACAGCCGCCTTTGCCGCGGCGCAGGCCGCCTGAGGCGGTGGGAGAGCCGCCAGGCCTGGACGACGCAGACGAGGATGCCGGCGAAAGCCAGCATGACATAGATGCTCACCAGGTTGGCGCCGCCCCAGTACCAGAAGGCGACGAAGCCGAGAATGACCAGCACGAGGTTGGCAACGGACTGATAGAGCGCCTTGACCGGCCGTCCTTCGATATAGAACTGGCGGCGGAGAAGCGCCTGCAGAAGGATGAGGTTGGCATAGAAGAGGGCACCGATGACCGCCCAGACGACGCTCATCTCAACGCCGCTCAGTTTGGCCCACACAAAGCTTCCCAAAGCCAGCAGCAGCGTCACGCCACCCACCAGCACCACCTCGGAGACGACCATGAAGGCCAGATAGGCGCCCAACTCCTCGGCCGATCGGCGCGGTGCGTAGATCGACAGCGGCTCGAGCAGCGAACTGAGCGTCAGCCCCCGCAGAACGCGGACGATGACGTCGGTCATCGCGTAAATCCCCAGCATTTCGGCGCCCAGCAGGCGGCCGATGAACATGCTGCTCAAGAAATTGATGGCGGCAGTGCAGCCCTGATCACCGATGCTGGCGGCGGCACGGCCGCCGAAGCGGGTGATACCGCGCAACCGCCCGCCGGGCGGGGTCTGGCCCGGTGGCGTCTGACCCGGTGGCGTCTGACTCGGGCTCGGTGCTGGGTCCTCGCTGCGCTGATCCATCCTGGCTGCTCGGTCGATACGCTCGCGTCACGGCGTCGGCTGTGCGGGAAACGCGGAGCTTGGTGTGGGGCGTGTGGCCGAAGAGAGAATTGCGACGGAGCTCCGGCTGCACGGTCGCCTTATAAGGGATGGAGCGGGCCGAAGAAAGGTTGCCGGCCGGCTTTCGGTGCGCCGGCTCGTGGCCTGTTCAGGGCCTGTTCGATTGCCGGTTGACGGCGGCGGCGGCTTCGCCTAGACGAGAAGGGCCCACTTTACCCCCTAATGGGCTAAGACGGCCGCTTCCCGGTGTAGGACTCGGTATCGGGCGAACCGGCTGTAATCGATCAGTTTCATGAGTTCCAGATTTGGCATGTCCCCATGATCGGGATCATCCTTGCCGGCGGATCCGGCAGTCGTTTGTATCCGATGACGATCGCTGTCAGTAAACAACTGATGCCGATCTACAACAAGCCGATGATTTTTTATTCGTTGTCCGTGCTGATGCTGGCAGGACTGCGCCGAATCCTGGTGATTACCCGCCCTTCGGACGAGGCTCAGTTCACCGCTCTGTTGAGCGACGGCAGCCAGTGGGGACTGGACATTTCCTATGCCGCTCAGCCGCGCCCGGAGGGGCTGGCGCAGGCCTTCCTCATCGGGGAGCGATTCATCGGTCGCGAGCCATCGTGCCTGATCCTGGGGGATAATCTGTTCTTCGGCCACGGGTTGCCGCGGCTGTTGCGCAAGGCGGCGCGGACCACGCGCGGCGCCGTCGTTTTTGCGGCTCCGGTTCGCCATCCGGGCGCCTATGGGGTGATTGAGTTCGACGATCGCGGCAAAGCCGTCAGCATCGAGGAAAAGCCGACCGCGCCCCGCTCGGACTTCGCGGTGACCGGCCTTTACTTTTATGACAATGCGGTGGTCGAAATCGCCAGAACGTTGCGCCCCTCGGCGAGAGGAGAGCTGGAGATCACTGACGTCAACACTGCCTATCTGCGCCGCGGCGATCTCGAAGCCGAGATCCTCGGCCGCGGCTTCGCCTGGCTGGACACCGGGACACCGGACGCGCTGCTGGAAGCGTCGCACTTCGTGCAGGTGATGGAGCATCGCCAGCACCTGATGATCGGATGTCCGGAGGAGATCGCCTTTCATCTCGGCTACATCGACCGCAACCAGCTCGCCGCTCTTGCCGCCCGCTACCGCGGCAACGAGTATGGCCGCTACCTGCAGCGGCTGGCGAGCGGCTGCTGAGCGGGGATCGGCGCAAGATGAATGTCATCCCGATGGCGCTGCCGGAGGTGCTGCTGATCGAGCCGGAGGTTTTCGGTGACGACCGGGGCTTCTTCCTCGAGCTTTATCGTCTGCCGCGCTACGTCGAGGCCGGGATTAGCGTCGCCTTCGTGCAGGACAACCACTCGCGCTCGTCGCGCGGCGTGCTGCGTGGCCTGCACTACCAGATCAGGCATCCACAGGGAAAGCTGGTCTCGGTCATCGCCGGCAGAGTCTTCGACGTTGCGGTGGATGTCCGGCACGGCTCTCCCACCTTCGGGCGCTCGGTGAGCAGCATCCTGAACGCCGACGACCATCGCCAGCTTTACATTCCGCCGGGTTTTGCTCACGGCTTTTGTGCGCTGTCGGAAAGCGCCGACGTTCTCTACAAGTGCACGGACATCTATCGGCAAGAAGACGAAGGCGGCGTTCTGTGGAGTGATCCGCAACTGGCGATCGACTGGCCGCTGACCAAACCCCAGCTGTCCGCCAAGGACGCGGCCTTTCCGACGCTCGCGACCATTCCGCCGCGGCACCTGCCCGCCTACGGCTGACGGTCCCGGTCCTGCCACGATGACCCCCTTCGCCCCTAGGAACATCCTGGTCACCGGCGGCGCCGGGTTCATCGGCAGTAACCTGGTGCACCATCTGCTGGCCGCGACGGACGTCGTCCGCATCGTCAACCTGGACGCGCTGACCTACGCCGCGTTGCCGGACAACCTCGACGGGCTGGCGGCGCCGGAGCGCCATCATTTCGTTCACGGCGACATCTGCGATACGCCTCTGGTCCAGCGTCTGCTGCGCGAGGAGGAGATCGACACGGTCATCCACCTCGCCGCGGAGAGCCATGTGGACCGTTCGATCAGCGGCCCCGCGGTCTTCGTTGCCACCAACCTCGTCGGCACCCATACCCTGCTGGAGGCGGCCCGCAGGGTCTGGCTCGATGAACGCAAGCTGGATGGTGCGCACTGCCGCTTCTGCCACGTCTCAACCGACGAAGTGTTCGGCTCGTTGCAGCCGGGCGATCCGGCCTTCACCGAGCGCACGCCCTATGAC
>DAIQPV010000210.1:0-6057 GCA_036787145.1 Rhodospirillales bacterium | reverse complement strand
GTTTTGGACACGGGATCGCCGAGACTGGTAGAGTTCCAGGTCAGCAATGATATGGCCTGGGAGGTAGGGTTGTCGTGCGGTGGCCGCGTCGAGATTTTCGTCGCCGCGGCGGAACCCCAGCAGCAGATGCTCTCGACCGTAAGGGAAGCGCGGGCGCGCGGTGAGGGAACGGTGCTTGCGACGGCATTACCAGGCGGACAGCAAACGCTGCTGGCAAACGATGCCTTTACCGGCGATCTGGAATTGGACGATCGGACACGGGCCGTCGCGCGCCGGATCGCCGTGCAGGGCGAGAGCGTCGCCGTCATGAGCGATGGCGGGCGGGTTTTTCTGCATGCCTTTCCACCGCCCCCGCGATTGGTTGTCGTGGGCGCGGTCCACATCACCGAGCCGCTGACGAGGATGGCCACGTCTGCCGGCTACGAGGTGCTGATCATCGATCCGCGCCGGAGCTTCGCCCATCGCCGGCAGTTCGCAGGGCTGCGTCTCGTCGGCGACTGGCCGGACGTCGCCCTGCAGAAACTGAAGCTCGACCGCTGGAGCGCGGTTGTCACGCTCACCCATGATCCGAAGCTGGACGACGCGGCGCTGCGCATTGCCCTGGCCTCGGAGGCCTTTTACATCGGTTGTCTGGGCAGTCGGAAGACGCATCAGGCGCGCCTCTCGCGCCTGCGCGCGGCCGGCTTTGGCAATGCCGACCTGGCTCGCCTGCATGGGCCGATCGGATTGGCCATCGGAGCACGGACGCCGGCGGAGATCGCCGTTTCAATCCTGGCCGAAATCACGCAGGTGCGGCGCGGCGAGGAGCCTTTATGATCTTTTCGGCCGAACCCATCGGTCGGGCGGCAGGCGGCATTCTCGCCCATGGAATCAAGCACGGCCGCCTGAACCTCAAGAAAGGCAGGATCCTCGACGCGGACGATGTGGCCGGCCTCGCAGCCCAGGGTTTTACGAGCGTGGTCGTCGCGCGGTTGGAGCCGGAGGACGTCGGCGAAGATGACGCCGCCGCGGCCATTGCGGCTGCCCTTGCCGATGACGGAATCGACGCGGCAGCGGCGTCCACCGGGCGTGCCAACCTCCATGCAAGCGCTCACGGCATCCTCGTCATCCATTCGGCGGTAATAGACAGGGCGAACGCCATCGACGAAGCGATCACGCTGGCCACGTTGCCGGGCGCCCAGGTGGTCGTCCCGGGCCAAATGGTCGCCACGGTCAAGATCATTCCGTTTGCCGTCCCTCGGCGGGCGCTGGCGCGCTGCCTGGAGTGCTTGCGGGGGGCGCGCCCCGTCCTGACGGTGACGCCGTTCACGCCGCATGAGGCGGCCCTGATCCAGACCCGGCTCCCCGGCTTCAAGGACAGTGTGCTGGAGAAAACGGTTCGGGTGACGGAGGCCAGACTGCGGGCGCTGGGCTCGACCCTTGGCAGCACTACGGTAGTGGCTCACGACGAGTCCTCGGTTGCCTCGGCGGTGATACGGCAACGGCGAGACGGCCTGCATCCGATCCTGATCGCCGGCGCTTCCGCGATCGTCGATCGCCGCGACGTGATCCCTGCGGCAATCGTTGCGGCAGGTGGGGAGATCGTGCACTTCGGCATGCCGGTCGATCCCGGCAATCTGCTGTTGGTGGGACAGCTCGACGGAACCGCGATCATCGGCCTGCCGGGGTGCGCGCGTTCGCCCCAACCCAACGGCTTCGACATGGTGCTGCAGAGGCTGTTGGCCGGATTGCCGGTCGGGGCCAAGCAGATCATGGGGTGGGGGGTCGGCGGCCTGCTGAACGAAATTCCACAGCGCCCGCTGCCGCGCCGGAGCTTTCCGCAACCGGAAGCTCGCCCGACGGCGCCTCCGGGTCGCGTCGTTGCCGCGATTATTCTGGCGGCGGGACAAGGGAGCCGCATGGGGAGCGGCGGCAAGCTGCTGCTCGATCTGCAGGGTCAGCCGGTGGTGCGCGCGGCGGTGGATGCGGCGCGGACATCCCGGGCATCGCCGGTCGTCGTCGTCACCGGCCACCGGGGAGACGAGGTTCGCGCCTCGCTCGGCGACGCGGACGTCCACGTCGTTCATAATCCGCAGTATTCCGAAGGGCTGTCCGGCTCGCTGGCGGCCGGTATCCGCGGCCTTCCGGACGGCGTGGACGGCGCGCTGATCTTACTGGGGGACATGCCGTCGATCCGCGCCCGGCATGTCGATGCCTTGATCTCGGCGTTCGAGGCCGCACCGACTGGCACCATCTGCATGCCGGTGCATGGCGGCCGCCGCGGCAACCCGGTGCTGTGGCCGGCGAGCCTCTTTCGCGAACTCTCCGGCTTGCAGGGCGACGTGGGGGGCAGGGAACTCCTGTCCCGGCATCAGGCACAAGTCCTCGCCGTCGAAATCGCCGACGATGCCATTTTTGTCGACGTGGACGAGCCGGGGGACCTGGCGGTGCTGTCCACCGGCGCGCCGCTGTGACCCACGCTCTCTTGCCGCCGGTCAGTGGTACTCGACGTCGTCGCGCACCTTGCCACGGAACACCCAGTAAACGACGATCGTGTAGACGAGCACGATCGGCAAGACGAACAGCCCCGCGCCATACACCAGGAATTTCAACGACGAAGCAGGTGCCGCCGCCTGCTCGATGGTCACGTCGAAGGGGATCATGTACGGCCAGAAGCTGGCTGCCATCGTGCCGAAGGCGGCCAGAAAGATCGCGGCGATAGAGGTGAAGGGCACCCAATCCCGGCGGCGGCGGACCCCGATCAACAAGCCGATGGATGCGAGTGCACCGATCAGCGGAAAGATCGCCAGCCACGGCCGGTCGATCCAGCGGTGCATAACGCTCAGTTCGGCGGTCGCCGCATATCCGAAGGCGAGGACGAGGAATAGCAGCAGGGCGCTCGCCAGGGGCAGCAGGCGCAGGTAGGCCCAGTCGCGCAGCGGGCCTTGTGTCTTGAGGACCAGCCAGCCCGCTCCGATCAGCATGTAGCCGATGACGAGGCCGACACCGCAGGCGACGGCGAAGGGTGACAGCCAGCTGAAAGCCCCGCCGACAAAACGACCGTTGGCGATCGGCAGCCCGTCAACGATGGCGCCGACGGCGGCACCCTGGACAAAGGCGGCCACCAGCGAGCCGAGAATGAAGCTGGCATCCCACAGCCATCGCAGCCGCGCCGTTTTGTAGCGGAACTCGAAGGCAACGCCGCGCAGAATCAGCGCGACCAGCAGGAGCGTCACCGGCAGATAAAAGGCGGGCAGCAGGATCGAATAGGCCAGCGGGAAGCCCGCATAGAGATTGGCCCCGACGAAGACCAGCCAGGTCTCGTTGCCGTCCCACACGGGTGCCACCGCACCCATCATCGTCCGCCGGAAGTCCTCGTCGCCGGTGGTCCCGAACAGCATTCCGATACCAAGATCGAATCCGTCCAGCATGACATACAGCAGAATGGCGAACGCGATGATCAGCGCCCAGATCGTCGGGAGATCGAAGGTGAAATCCTGTGCCATCAGCCTCGCTCCCCTGTGCCGAGCGTGGATGCGCCAGTGGTCGGTGCGGGTGAAGGGCCTGCCGCCGCCAGAGGCCGCAGGCCGCTGATCCCTTGTTCCGGCGTGGGCGGCGACGCCGCCGGCCCCAGGCGCAAGAGCCTGTAGATGTAGAAGGTGCCGGCAGAGAAGATCAGCGCGTAGACGGTGACGAAGGCGATCAGCGACGTCCAGGCCTGGCCGACCGTCAAGCTTGGGGTTACGGCGTCGGCTGTTCGCAGCAGTCCGAACACGACCCACGGCTGGCGGCCGACTTCAGCCGTGAACCAGCCGGTCAGCACCGCGATGAACCCGGACGGGAAGCTGAGAAAAGTGATCCACAGAAAGGCCCTCGGCGCCCGTTCCCAGCCGCGCCGCCGCAGCAGCACGCCGGCCCAGGCAAGGCCCAGCATGAGCACCCCGAGACCCACCATGATGCGGAACGAATAGAACGGAATGAGGAAGGGAGGACGCTCGTCCTTCGGAACCGTGACGATGCCGGGCTCCTGCGAGGTGAAGGAGCCGGTATCGACGAAGCTTCCGAGGTAGGGGATGGCGATCTCCCAGCGGTTGCGTTCGTTGGCTTCGTCCGGCCACGCGAAAAGCAGTAACCGCGCCGGCTGTTCCGTCTGCCAGCGACCCTCGATAGCGGTAAATTTGGAAGGCTGGTGTTCCGCCGTGTATTCCCCGTTGAGGTGGCCGAGCGCGAGCTGTACCGGGATCAACACCGCCGCCAGTCCGAGACCCATGCTCAGCATTTTCTTCGCCGCGTCTTGATGAATGCTGCGCAGAAGGTACCAGGCGCCGGTAGCGGCAATGCAGAACGCGGTGGTGAGATAGGCGGCGAGCAGCATATGGAATAATCGGATCCAGGAAACCTGGCTGGACAGAATCACCCGCCAGTCCCCGGGACTGTACCGACCGTTGTCCTCAATCCAGCCGACCGGAACCTGCATCCAGGAATTGTTCGCCATGATCCAGAAGGCAGAGAACGTGGTCCCCAGGGCGATCAGGCAGCAGGCGGTCAGATAGGCCCACGGCGGAACCCGGTTCCGGCCGAACAGCACGATGCCGAGGAAGGTGCTTTCCAGCAGAAAGGCGGTATAGGCCTCATATCCGAGCAAGGGACCTTGAATCGGACCCATCCGGTGGGCGAGTTCACTCCAGTTGGTGCCGAACTGGAACGCCATGACGACGCCGGAGACCACGCCCATCCCGAAGGCGACGGCAAACACCTTGATCCATAGGTCAAAGAGAACGCGATAGATGCGCCGCCCGGTCGCCATCGAAAGCGCCTCCAGCGTCGCCAGCCAGGCGGCGAGCCCGATGGTGAAGGCCGGGAAAATGATATGAAAGGAAATCGTAAAAGCGAATTGGATGCGGGAAAGTATCAGCGGGTCGAGATCCATTCAACGTCCTCTGGCTGACGGCCGTGCCCTGTCAGGCGCCGCCCGCAGGAGCGCGCGACCGCTGGTTGAACCTTCTCGCCGAGAGCGGCAAATCGGTGGGAGCGGAGCTTTGGCTCACTCGCGCTTGCCCATCCTATGACGCCACCTTTCTCAAGCACAGCAACTTTCAAAGCAACCAGACGTTTTATTTGCCAGTGAACGTCGCGCCTGCCACAATGGCGTCACCTTTTGGCCGTAAATCGCCGAGGCTTTTCGATGAATCGCGTGATAGCCGTTGGGGTCGCTCTGGTTGCGATCCTGTCCTCTTCATTTCCGTCATCTTCGGCCACCGTGGACCCAGATTGCCTGAAGTCGCTGGAAACGGCGTCAGCGCAGGCTCGCAAGCGTATAAATATCTACCAAGACGAACTTAAGAATATGAAAGAAGAGCAGAATACGGGAAGCGCCATGTCGATTTGTGGCAGTGCGCTCTCGCGGGCCGAGCAATACTACAAAAAAAATAAAACGGGAGATTCCGTTTGCACCCTTGGCTCTACATACGTCGACGGGCAGGTGCTGCAGTTGTTCAAGAACGCAACGATAACTTGCCATTCGGAAATAACATCGATTCTAGACCGTATGCCCCGCGACCTGCAGGCTCCGATCGCCGAGCGAATCCGCCAAAAGGAGTCGGAGTCACGCTAGTGGCATTGAGTTGAAACGGGGGCGTTGAGCGGATCCCCCCGGACCTCGATCGGGCGAAAGGAGGGGGGCTTATGGCTGCAACGTTCGACTGTGTGGTGAAGGGTGGCATTGTCGCGACCCCCGGCGGCCTTGAGGAACTCGATATCGGCATCACCAAGGGCAGAGTTGCAGCCCTTGGCCAGCTACGCGCCGGCTCGGCTGCCGAAACCTTGGACTGCCGGGGCCTGCATGTCCTCCCCGGGGTGATTGACACCCAGGTCCATTTTCGCGAGCCGGGTCTTGAGCATAAGGAGGATCTTTCAACCGGAACCGCAGCCGCTGCTCTCGGCGGGGTCACGGCCGTCTTCGAGATGCCCAACACCAAGCCGCCGACCACGGGCGAGGCGGAGTTCGCGGAAAAGTGCCGCCGCGCGCAGGGGCGCGCGTGGGTCGATATCGCCTTCTACATCGGTGCCACCCAGGAC
>DAIQPV010000209.1:0-6130 GCA_036787145.1 Rhodospirillales bacterium | reverse complement strand
TATTGCGTGCTGATGCCCAACACCGCCCGTGGTGGCGGCATTTCACGCAAGATCGCGCTGGCGACTGATCGCAAGCGTCTCAAGAAGATGCTGGCCGAGCTGGAAGTTCCCGAGGGCATGGCGGTTATCGTTCGAACCGCTGGAGCAGGCCGCAGCAAGACCGAGATCAAGCGCGCTTACGAATATCTGATCCGGCTGTGGGGCAGCATCCGCGAGACGACGCTGGGATCCACGGCGCCTACGCTTGTTTATGAAGAGGCGAGCCTCATCAAGCGGTCCATTCGGGATCTCTATGACCGGGACATCGAGGAAATCGTCGTCCAGGGCGAGGAGGAGTACCGGGTCTCGAAAGACTTCATGAAGCTGTTCATCACCAGCCATGCGAAGCGCGTCAAGCTTTACGAAGACGCCGAGGTGCCGCTGTTCCACCACTACGGCATCGAGGATCAACTCGCCCTGATGCATCAGCCGACGGTGCAGCTTCGTTCGGGCGGATACATCGTGATCAACCCCACCGAGGCGCTGGTCGCGATCGACGTAAACTCCGGGCGCTCGACGCGCGAACGAAATATCGAGGAGACCGCCCTTCGGACCAACCTGGAAGCGGCCGACGAGATTGCTCGTCAGCTCCGGCTGCGCGATCTGGCCGGGCTCATCGTCATCGACTTCATCGATATGGAAAACGCGCGAAACCAGGGTCAAGTCGAACGCCGGGTGAAAGAGGCGGTGAAAACCGACCGGGCGCGCATCCAACTCGGCCGGATCAGTCCTTTCGGGCTTCTGGAGCTGTCGCGGCAGCGCTTGCGCCCGAGCCTGATCGAAACGTCATTCGAGGTGTGCACCGCCTGCGGCGGAAACGGCCTGCGGCGCACGACGGAGTCGACCGCACTCGCGATCCTGCGCAAGCTGGAGGAAGAGGGCCTCAAGCGCCGCGCGAGCGAGTCCGCCATCACCGTCCCCCCCGCGGTCGCGTCCTACCTGCTGAACCAGAAGCGCCGGTCGCTGCAGATGATCGAGGATCGCTACGGCATGGCGGTGACGGTGTTGGAGGATGCGACACTGGTGCCCCCGGATTACCGCCTTTCCCGGCTGAAGCCCTATGACCCAAATCTGGCGGAGGAAGTTGCCGAGGTCGACGAAGGAGCGACGGAGGCAGACGCCGGGGACAGCGCAGGATCGGTTGCCGATCACGACGATGCTGCGGTGAACCGCGGGCGCCGCCGCCGGCCACGACGCCGGCGGCATGAGGACGACGAAGCGCTCGTGGCCAACGGGCGGAACGAGGCTGCTGAGGCTGCCGACGTCGAAGAAACGGAAGGCGATACCGAGGACGGTGAAGCGATCGCCGATGCCGATGAAGCCAATCTCGATGCGGAGGTGACGGCGGAGGAGGGGAGTGAGCAACCCAACCGCAAGAGACGTCGCAGGGGCAAGCGCGGAGGTCGGCGCAGGGGGCGCCCGGGATCGGCGCCGGAAGCCTTTGCCGAGGACGGCGACGCGCAATCCGCCTTGCCGTCCCTCGATGGTGAAGACGACGCGGAGACGGACGAAGAGCTCGCCGCCGACGCGCTGGCGCGTGCCGTGATGGATGACGATGGTGCGCCGGCCTGGGCCGCTGGCGAAGTCGAGCGAGTGCCGTCGGTAGACGATGCCGAGCACGAGGTTGGCGTTGCAGGCGCCGTCACCGAGGAGGCGGGGGACGAGCACGACGATGCAGCCGGGGCCGGCGATGAGGTCAAACGGCGCCGCCGCCGCAGCCCACGCCGCAGGGCCAAGCAGCCACAACCGGATGAAGCCGGTCAGCAGTTGGCAGAGATCGAAAAGGTTGAGATCCGTGCCCTCGTTGACTCCGACAGTCCGTTAGTTGAGGTGGTGGAAGGCCTTGCTGTCCCGGTCGATGATCTGTACACCGGCGACCCGGAGCTCTCACCGGCAGCGCACGAGGAGGATCAGCCGCTCTGGGCGGCCAATGGCGCGGACGGCACGTTCGGGGCGCCATTCGCGGCGGTCTCTGACGACCTGCCGCTTCCCGCCGCGGAGGCTGCCCCGGTCTCTGATCCGGAAGCCGAGCGCGCGCTCCGGGAGCAGGAGGAGCGTTTGGCCGAGGAAGCGCGTCGCACGGAGGTGATCAGGGTCGGCGAAGGCGGCGATCTCCGCGATGAGATGCCACGGCGCGGATGGTGGCAGCGGCTTCTGACCTGAGGGAGAAGCGCGAGTCAACCAGGCGGTGCCGGCGCGGCTTTGATCAGGCTGATATAGCCCACCGGGCCCACGCCGTCGGACCATCGGTAAAGGGTGATCGCCGGGGGATCGCCGGTCAGCTCGAAGCCGCTGCCCGGCTCGAAGGCGAGGTTCATCTGGTAGACCGTGGACGGTGCTATGGCGGCGCACGTTCCGGCCCAGTTGACGTGGATTGCCCGATGAATATGGCCGCACGCAATCTGGCGGACTTGCGGATGGTTGGCGATCAGCGACCCCAGCTGATCGGCCCCGTCGAAGGGGGGGCTGTCGAGAAAGCCGATGCCGGATGGAAACGGCGGGTGGTGCATGAACAGCATCGTCGGCCGCTGCGGCTGTTCCGCCAGCCGCGCCGCCAACCAGTCGCGCCGCTCCGCGCACAGGCCGCCGCTGCACTCTCCCGGCAACACGGTATCCAGGCCAATCAGCCGCAGCGGCCACGGCTCGACGGCATACTGAAGAAATTCGCCGTTCGTCGGCAGGTAGCCCAGGTCGCCGAAGGTGGATCGGAGCCGGCCGCGATCGTCGTGGTTTCCCGGAATGACGTAGTACGGCATCGCCAGGTCATCCAGCATCTGGCGGATGAGTGCATAGTCCTCGGGCAGGGCCCGGTCGGTCAGATCTCCGCTGACAATCGCGACATCCGGTTGCGGCCTCAGATTGTTGACGTGAGCCACACAGTCGGCGAGCGCCCGAGCCGTATCGATGGACCCCTGCATGGGGTCACCTGCCGCCCGCAGGTGGGTGTCCGAGATCTGCGCGATCAGCATTGCCGGCGATGTCTCCTCGACAGGGGTGAGCCCGACGGATCCGCGGCCTAGGGATTAGGCGAGCAGGCGATCACGTCCTGGCGCTGACGGCCAAGCCCTTCCACGCCCAGTTCGATCATATCGCCGGGCTTGAGGAACTGGGGCGGCTTGCAGCCAGCGCCTACGCCGGAGGGAGTACCGGTGGCAATGACGTCTCCCGGCATAAGGGTCATGAACTGGCTCAAGTGGCTGACGAGGTAGGCCACCGGAAAAATCATGTCAGAGGTATTGCCCGTCTGCCGGCGAACGCCATTGACGTCGAGCCAGAGGTTCAGGCGCTGCGGGTCCGGCACTTCGTCGCGCGTCACCAGCCAAGGGCCTATGGGGGCAAAGCTGTCGGAGCTCTTGCCTTTCACGAACTGCCCGCCGCGCTCCTTCTGGTACGAGCGTTCCGAGACATCGTTGATGACACCATATCCGGCGACATGCTCCAGCGCCCGGCGCTCGTCGACGTAGCGGGTCCGCAGGCCGATGATCACCGCGAGTTCGACCTCCCAGTCGGTCTTTATCGAGTCGCGGGGAATGACGACCGGATCGTTCGGGCCACTGAGTGCGGTGATCGCCTTCGAGAAGAGCAGCGGCTCGCTGCCGGGGGTGGCTCCGGTCTCCTCCGCATGGCTGCGGTAATTCAGGCCGATACCCAGGATCTTGCCGATCCCGGCAACCGGCGGGCCGAGCCGCGGCGATCCCTCGACCAGCGGTAGCGTGGCCGCATCGATGGCGGCGAGCCGCCGCAGGCGCTCGGGATCAAGACATTCTCCGCGAACGTCGGGGATATGGCCTGACAGGTCCCGGATGCGTCCCTTCTCGTCAAGCACGCCGGGACGTTCGTCGCCGGGCGCACCCCATCGCAACAGCTTCATTCTTAGACTCCAGCCGGTGACACTGACGGTCATTCCGTTCGCGGAAACCAGAGTAGAAGGGTCAGGAGCGGCGTCAAGTCTGGCTTCCGGGGCAAGCGCCACCGCAAGAGAACGGACGCAGAGGGACGCCGCAAAATTTTGAGCATTTTTGTTCTAATAATGGTAGTAGTTAAAGGTCTATGCACATATTTTAAGTTGTGGTATCGTGACGGTATCGAAAGGGGGTTAGTGAGCAGGAGGCAGAAATGAAGATCGCCCAACTGTTTGGCGGTCGTCCCGAGCCGCGGATTGGAGCAGCGGTTGTCGAGGACTCCTTAATAACCGGCGGCTGCGCTTTCGCGACGACGCTCATCGTCAGCGCGGAAGGCGGATCTCTCCAGTCTCTCTTCGACTACCTGTGGAGCCTCCGGTTTGCCCTTTTCGGCGGCTGAGCGATCCGCCCAGCCGCACCCAATCGCTCCTGCGGAACGCAGCTCGGGAGGGCGGCGGGCGGTTTTCGATCCCCGTTAGCTTCGATGAGGTTGTGCGGGCCGTTAACCGTCGGTTATCGAATTTGTGGTTATCTGACGCGACTCCGAACACGCCAAGAGGATGAGGAGCGCGGCCCGTGAAGAAAGAGTATCTGGAACTGACGCGGCTTATCGAACGGCTGCACCGGCGCTTCCTCGATCTCCTGCGCGCCGAGCTCAACCGGCTGGGAATCCGGGACATCAACAGCGTGCAGGCGCTGCTGCTGGCCAACATCGGCCACGAGCAGATTGCGATCCGCGATCTGGTTGAGCGCGGCTACTATCAAGGCTCGAACGTCTCCTACAACATCAAGAAGCTGGCGGAGATGGGTTACGTGGAACAGACGCGCTCGGCCCACGATCGCCGCTCGGTCTGCATCTGCCTGACTGACAAGGCCCTGGCGATTGTCGACGACATCCGCGCCCTGGAACAGCGCATCGCCGCCCAGCTCAGCGACCTGGAAGTGGGCAGCATCGAGATCGATGCGGTCTGCCAGGCGCTGCGCCGCGTCGAGCGGACATGGACCGACTACGTGCATTACGGAAGGGCTTAAGGCCGCTCGATCGTTCTGGAGCGGCGAAGGTTCAGCGCCCGAGCAACGGCGCAAACCGGTCAATGTCGACCAGCGACGGCGTGACGAACACGCGAAAGCGCGCCGCGGCCAAAACCTGGGCGCCCCTTAGTTCCCCGGGCTGGTCGATCGTCTGGCTGAGGAGCAGCAGGCCACCCCGCAGGCCGGCGTTGCGACCGGCGGCAAGATCGCTGGCGCGGTCGCCCACGATCCAGGACCCGCTGAGCGAAACGGAAAGCAGCCGCGCCGCGTCGTGCAGCATCAGCGGATTGGGCTTGCGGGCCGGATGGCTGGCATGTCGCCAGGGCTCCGCCGCCTCGGGGTGGTGCGGGCAAGCGAACACCGCGTCGATGCTCGCGCCTTCCAAGGCGAGCAACTCCAGCATCCGCTTCTGGACGGCGAAAAAGTCTCCCCAGTTGAACAGCCCGCGCCCGATCCCCGATTGATTGGAGACGATAATCACCGGGACGCTGGCCCGATTGGCGGCAGCTATGAGCCTGGCGGCGCCGGGAACCAGACGCACATCGTGCGGGCGGAAGAGGTGCCCGACTTCCTCGACGATGGTGCCGTCCCGGTCAAGGAACAGCGCGCGTGCCTGGCCGAAGTCACGCCGGCGCAGGACCTGCCGCCAGACGCCATCGTCGCCGACGAAGCCCGGGCCGTCCTCCAAGAAAGGATCAGGGTCGTTTGCAGTCGCGGCGGTTGCCACTTCGTTTCACCTAACGCTGAAAGGGCGGCCCCCTTGTTCGAGGGGCCGCCCATATCATACTCGGCGCGCTGGTCGCGGATAAGCCACAGGCGAGAAGGAAAGGTGCTTCGCCGCGGGTTTTGATGACGATTTTGCTCAGGCCGCCGTCAGTCTGCGAGGCAGAGGGTACCTAGGCGGGAGCCCTCGAGGGGAACTCAGGGCCGGGGCAGGCCGATTCTCGGCTTCTGCCCCGGCGCTTGGGCGCTATCGATAGAACGAGTCCAGGTCTGCGGGGCGTTGCGGGGCAGCAATGTACGGACTCTTATAGCTCTGCAGGATCTTGATGTAGTTGCTGCGCTCGAACGCCGACGGGTCGGCGACCTTCTGCTGGCTCATCGAGCCCTTCAGTTGCGCAACCGAGTCGTAGCCATGCTTCTCCATCCAGATCCGC
>DAIQPV010000208.1:0-6133 GCA_036787145.1 Rhodospirillales bacterium | reverse complement strand
CGAGCTGCAGCCAGTTCGACGTCTGCTGGCCGATCGCGTGCTTCAGGCCGGTGAGATGCCCGCCCATCTCCAGCAAGAATACCGGCACCGTAAGCAGCAGCCCGATCCAAAATCGGCGCCTCATGTCAACGAGTTCGGAGCTCGTCCCTTCATCGGCCACCGCCATCAGCGGCTCCAGCGCCATGCCGCAGATCGGGCACGATCCCGGCGCGCTCTGGCGGATCTCCGGATGCATCGGACAGGTGTAGACGGCTTCCTCCGGCGTCTCGGCCTCCGCCTCTTGCTCCGGCGAGAGATAGCGCAGCGGATCGGCCTCGAACTTCTGCCGGCAACCGGCCGAGCAGAAGTAGAAGGTTCGACCGCTCTCCGCCGCCCGGTGCGGCGTCGTGTGCGGGTCGACCGACATCCCGCACACCGGGTCCTTCGATAGCGGCGTGCTGCCGGTCATAGAGATATGAGCGTGCTCGGCCGACGCGTCCGTCGCGGGATCGGACTTCCGCTGGTCTTGTCGATTTCTGCCAGCGCCGAGGATCTGCCTTGCGTTCATCGGGTCACCTACTGCCTTGATCAACAGAAGTACTTTTGGACGACCGTTTTCAGCATCGCTTTCAAATCGCTTTGCCGCGAGTGCGCGAGGCGCTCATAAATCTCGCCGCTGATGCCGTAGAATCGATCGAGTAATTCCGGATCGAAGTGAACGCCCCGACCGCGCTTCAGGATGTCCCATGCTTCTTCGAATAATAGTGCTGGCTTGTACGGCCGCTGCGAGCTAAGTGCATCGAAAACATCCGCGATGGAGAATATACGCGCCAATAACGGTATGTCATTGCCTCGCGACCCAAGTGGGTATCCACTGCCATCCCACTTTTCATGATGTCCACCGACAACCACCTCGGCATCAGAAAGCCATTTCGACTGACGAACAACATATAACTCTTGAGTCACGTGCGATCTAATTAGATCGAACTCACCAGGCGTTAAGCGAGCCGGCTTCAATAGAATAGCGTCACTGACGCCGATCTTCCCGACATCGTGCAGGAACGCCCCTTTAATTAGCGCTCGCATCTCGCACGAAGGCAGGTCGACCGCTTCCCCAAGGCCAGCCGCATAAAGGGTTACCCGATGGTTGTGCGCTCCCGTGTCGCCGTCGCGCATCGCGACGGCGGTGCCGAGCGTCTCGAGCATGCTGATGTTGGCGTCCAGAAGATCGCCTGAAAGGTCGATCAGCTGGCGATTCAAAGCTGCAAGCGCGGGATAGAGAAATCCGGTGTGGGCAACGACAACGGCCATGCATATGGCCACGGTCAGGAGTGCGTGACCGGCCAAACGGAACAGCGTCGCCTGGTCGACACGATAAATGGCCTGGAAGAGTCCCCCGTACCCGTCTGGGACGCGGGGAATCGGCGTGAGAATAGAAACGTACAGATTTCTGTCCGAGAACAGCAGATCGTGTCTGCCGCTTCCGGCCGAGGTTCGTTCGTGCACGGTCAAAGGTGGTGGCAGCGGCGAGCCGCCAGGGACCTGCTCCTCCGCGATCATCCGGCCATCGGCCGAGTACACCCGACCGAGCACGAAGTGGCCATTTACAACGTGCGCATGAATTTCAAGCAGCGAGCGCAAACCACTTGCGATCGCCGTATGCTCGGCTTCCGCTCGCGAAAAATGAACCGAAAGCGACGCCATGAAGGACACTGCCTGATCAAGCGCGAGGGAGGCTATAGCGTGCTTGGTAGATCTCATCTCAAAAGCAAAGACCACAGTGCCGATAGTCACCGAAAGAAATATTGCACTTACAAAAAGTATCCCGGTAAGTTTCCGTGTATAATTTTGGTTTTGTAACACTGATTTTAATCACTATTTAGCTACTGCAGTGTGCTCCCTAGCTGAGCGGATTGCATTGATCTATCTCCATTGCCGAGGCAAGTTCAGTGTCGAGCGAACACTATCTTTGCGCCGTCATCCTGTATAGCAAACACCGTGAAGGGTTCGCGGGTGGCGCTCTCCATTCCGGGCGCGCCACCCGGCATGCCGGGCGCGGCAATCCCTCGCAGTGTTGGCCGCTGTTCGAGAAGCCGCCGGATATCGGATGCCGGGACGTGTCCCTCGATCACGTAGCCTCCCACCAGCGCGGTATGGCAGGACGCAAGATCGGCCGAGACCCCATACTTGCTGCGACTGGGAGCGATGTCTTCGACCAGGCGCGTTTCCACCGTGAAGCCGTGCTGCTGAAGATGCCCCACCCACTTGCTACAACATCCGCAGTAGGGCGACATGTACACCGTAACGTTTTCCGCTTCAGTCTTCCTCACTTGCAGAAACACGGCAAGCGAGACCACCGCGACCGCTACCGGCGCAGCGATCGTAGCCAATGACCTCCGGCCCGATAACTGTGATTTCTTGGTCGGTGACATGAAGCACTCCTCAAAGCTCGCCACTTGGCGCTCAACGAACGCATTTCGAGCCAAATCTGAAAGATGCCGGTCATCCTGCTGCCGGCGATGATCTTCTCTTCCAGTTCGTCCACCTGCAGATCACGACGATTCTGAAGCTCGATCTGTGCGATCTCGATGCAAGTGCGCCAGCTCGATCTCGGCTTGATGGCGCGCAATCAAGGCCGTCGCGAAGTCGCGATCTGAAACTTCTGATCGATCGTCTGGTTCTGCAAAGGCTCCGCCAGCGAGCAAGGCAAGAAGTGAAGCTCTTAGCTCGACACCCCACAAACCTGGTCGACGCCCAGGGCGACGAGAGGGCATGGCAAGCCTCTTTGATCCCAAGCGCACGTCGTAGCGCCTATCCGTCGATCAGCATGACGTAGGATCGTGTCTCGCCATGTTCCCGCACGTAACAAAGTGTTGCCCGCCGACAAAAGTTCGCCGCTCCCCCGGCGGGTTGCGCGCGGCCCGAGGTCAGCCTCGGCGAAAGCCGGTCACTGGGTGGCGGTTGCGACAGGGATTCCGCCGCACGATCTATGCGCCGCGTGGGCAGGCGCCATCCCTTGACCAGGCTGACCTGTGCGGGCCCAGTCGCGGACTCCAATCGACATGATGCGCCAGGGGGTGTCGATGACGGCGTTGCAAGCGTCGCAGGCAGCGTCGAGGATGTCCTCGTAGGTTTCGAACACGCGATTGGAGAGGAAGGTCTGGCGCAGGAACTGCCACAGGTTTTCGGCCGGGTTCAGTTCCGGCGACCGCGGCGGCAGCGACAGCAGCGTGATGTTTTCCGGCATGCGCAGGTGGGGTGTGGTGTGCCAGCCGGCCTGGTCGAGCAGCACGACGGCGTGCGCGCCGGGGGCGATGGCGCGGGCGATCTCGTCGAGATGAAGCTGCATGGCTTCGGTGTCAGCGCGCGGCATGACGACGGCGGCGCCGGTGCCGCGTTCCGGGCAGATGGCCCCGAACAGGTAGGCCGACGCGGTGCGCAGGTCCTGGCTCGCTGCCGGCCGGCTGCCGCGACGCGCCCAGCGCCGGGTGCGCGGGTTCTTCTGGCCGAGGCGCATCTCGTCCTGGAACCAGACCCCGACCGGCGTGCCGGCCGGCAACGTGCTCACGGTCTCCGCCAGACGCTCGGGAAAGTTTTTTTGAACGCCATGATGTCCTCCGGATCCTGCCCGTGATGCCGCGGACGCTGGCTGATGTGCGTGAAGCCCAGGCGCGTCAGCAGCTTGCCGATCGTCCGCTCGTGATAGTCGATGCCGAAGCGACGCCGGATCAGCGTCTTCAAGTCGATGCAGCGCCAGCGCACGACGCGGTCGGTCTGCAGGTCCGGTCCGGCCTCGATCAGCGCCGCAAGCTCGGCTTCCTGGTCAGGGGTCAGCCGCGGCGCAGCACCAGGCGCCTTGCGGTCGGTCAGACCGGTGGGACCGTGCGCATTGAACCGGTGCACCCAGTCGCGCAGCGTCTGCCGGTCCATGCCGCCCAGCGTCGCCGCCGCCGCCCGGCTCATCCCGTCGTACACCGCCGCAATCGCCAGCAGACGCCTCACCCGACCGGCGTCTTCCGCCAGCCGAGCCGCCTCTCGCACTCGCACCGCATCCCAATCCGACCGTAAGGGGATCGCCGGCATCTCTTCCCTCCCTGCCGCATGCCGGTCTCCCATGAATCACGCTTTTCCGGCCCCGACAACGCGTATCTGCGAGTCAGCTTCAACGCCGGTTGGTATTAGTCAGTTCGCTACGGGTGACACAGAGACAATCGTGGCATGATCCGTCCGGCGCGTGGGCAGGCGACATCCCTTGACCAGGCCGTAGATCGCCGGGATCACGATCAGAGTGAGAACCGTCGAGGAGATCATCCCACCAACCATCGGCACCGCAATGCGGCGCATCACCTCCGACCCGGTGCCGGTCGACCAGAGGATCGGCAGCAACCCGGCCATGATCGCGACCACGGTCATGATCTTCGGGCGGACCCTCTCGACCGCGCCGATCATGATCGCGCGGGCGAGGTCTTCGCGCGTCGGATCGCGCTTCTCGGCCGCGCAGGCGCGCTTGATCTCGGACCAGGCGTGGTCGAGGTAGATCAGCATGATAACGCCGGTCTCCGCCGCCACGCCGGCGAGCGCGATGAAGCCGACAGCGACGGCGACGCTCATGTTGTAGCCGAGGCCGTGGACGAACCAGAGGCCGCCGATCAGCGCGAACGGCAGCGCCAGCATGACGATCAGCGTCTCGGTGATCCGGCGGAAGTTCAGGTAGAGCAGCAGGAAGATGATCGCGAGCGTCACCGGCACGACGATCCGCATTCGCGCTTCCGCGCGCTGCAGGTACTCGAACTGACCACTCCAGGTGACGTAGTACCCCTGCGGGAACCGCACCTGCTCGGTCACCGCGCGCTGGGCGTCGGCGACGTAGCCACCGATGTCGCGATCGCGGAAGTCGACGAAGATGTAGACGACGAGCTGCGCATTCTCGGTCCGAATGCTGGCCGGGCCTTTGGCGAGCCTGACGCTGGCGACCTGGCCGAGCGGCACCGTCCCGCCGTTCGGAGTGGCGATCAGCGCGTCGCTGGCGATCGCCTGCGGACTGGAACGGAATGCCCGCGGGTAGCGGATGTTGACCGTGTAGCGCTCGCGACCCTCGACGGTGGTCGTCACCGCCTCGGCGCCGAGGCCAGTGCGGACGACCTCCTGGACGTCTTCCACTCTGAGCCCGTAGCGGGCGAGCGCCGACCTGTCCGGCTCGATCTCCAGGTAGTAGCCGCCCAACACCCGCTCGGCGAAGGCGCTGGTCGTGCCCGGAACGGTGCGGACCACCGCCTCGATCTCGCGCGCCAGCTGCTCCAGCCCCTGCAGGTTCGGGCCGAACACCTTGATGCCGATCGGCGTGCGGATGCCGGTCGACAGCATGTCGATGCGCGCCTTGATCGGCATGGTCCAGGCGTTGCTCACGCCCGGGAACTGCAGCGCCTGATCCATCTGGGCGATCAGCTTGTCGGTCGTCATCCCTTCCCGCCAGGCACTCTCCGGCTTCAGGTTGATCACCGTCTCGAACATCTCCAGCGGCGCCGGGTCGGTGGCCGTGGCCGCCCGTCCGGCCTTGCCGTAGACCGACTCCACCTCCGGGAACGACTTGATGATTTCGTTCTGCTTCTGCACCAGCTCGGTCGACTTGGTGATCGACAAACCCGGCAGCGTCGCCGGCATGTAGAGCAGCGTTCCTTCGTTCAGGGTGGGCATGAACTCGCTGCCGATATGCACCGCCGGGTAGACCGAGACCCCGACGGCGGCGACGGCCGCCAGGATGGTCGGCGTCTTCGCCCGCAGCACGAGCCGGATCAGCGGACGATAGGCCCAGATCAGGAAGCGATTTATCGGGTTCTTGTGCTCGGGGATGATCCGGCCGCGGACAAACAGCACCATCAGCGCGGGCACCAGCGTCACCGACAGGAAGGCCGCCGCTGCCATCGCGAAGGTCTTGGTGTAGGCCAGCGGATGGAACATGCGGCCCTCCTGCGCCTCTAAGGCGAAGATCGGCAGGAACGAGACGGTGATGATCAACAACGAGAAGAACAGCGCGGGGCCAACCGCGATTGCCGCGTCGACCAAGGCCTGCATCCGTGGAGTGTCCGGCGCAGCTCGCTCCAGGTGCTTGTGGGCGTTCTCGATCATCACGATCGCGGCGTCGATCATCGCGCCG
>DAIQPV010000207.1:0-6162 GCA_036787145.1 Rhodospirillales bacterium | reverse complement strand
AGCCCCGGAGCGCTGCATCACCAGTTGGTGATGTCCTGATCCTCGCCGTTGCCCCCTGGCGCGTTGTCGGCGCCCAATGTGTAGAGGTCGTAGTCACCGTGCTGACCCGGCACCTTATAAAGGAACTGCCGCCCCCAGGGATCGACGATCGCTTCCTTCTTCTTCAGATAGGGGCCGTTCCATTTGGTCAATCCAGGCGGCGCCTCGATCAGTGCGACGACGCCCTCCTCCTGGGTCGGATAGCGGCCGACCTCCAGCCGGTAGAGGTCGAGGGCCGAACTGATCTGCTGCACCTGAACCTTCGCCGCTTCCGACTTCGCCGTTCCCAGATATTTGAAAATCTGCGGGCCGGCGACGACCGCGGCCAGAAGCCCCAGAATGACGAGAACGACGAGAACCTCGAGGAGGGTAAACCCCGCCTGGGCACCGCCGCGGACGAGCGGGCTGCCCCCCGAGCCATCCGTGCGACGGACGGCAAGCCACGCAAATCTCATGAGATGAAGGCCTCCGCGCGATCACTGGGCGAGCTGGTTGATGCTCAACATCGGCACGAGTATGGAGACGATGATGCCGCCGATCAACAGTGCCATGCCGAAGGTCAGCGCCGGGATCAGCAGCGCCATCAGCCGCTGGATCGCCTGGTGAACTTCGCGCTCGTAGGTATCGGCGACCCGGAACAGCATTTCCTCCAGGCGCCCGCTCTCCTCGCCGATGCGGATCAGGTGGGTCGCCAGCGTCGGAAAAAGCCCGGCCTCGGCCAGCGGCCCGGCGAAGGTCTTGCCCTCGCGCACCTGCTTTTCGATCTGTTCGAACGCACTTTCCATGGCCGCGTTGCCGAGCGTCCCCTTGACCACACCCAGCGCCGAGACCAGCGGCACGCCGTTGTTGATGAGCATCCCGAGCGTATAAGTCATGCGCGTCGTTTCAACGCGGGCGGCCAGACTTCCGATCAGCGGCAGGCGGAGCAGGCGACGGTCCCATTCCCGCCGCTGCGCCGGATCGCGTCGCTGGCGCCCGATGATCACGACGGTGCCGAGGCCGAGCACCAGCGGCAGCCACCAGAAGCGGGCCGCCAGATCGCCAATGGTCATGACGATCCTGGTTGCCAGCGGCAGCGCGAAACCGGCCTGGTCGAAAATTTCCTTGAAGCTGGGAATGACGACGGTGACGATGATGGCGACCGAGATGCAGGCCGACGTGAACAGGACGACCGGATAGATCAGCGCCGATTTCAGGTTCTGCTTGGACTGCTGCGATTTGTCCATGAACTCGGCGGTCTTTGCCAGGACGCTGTCGAGGGCGCCGCCGGCCTCGCCCGCCCGCACCATGCCGATGACGAACCGGTCGAACACGCGGCCCTGCGCCGCCATCGCGTCGGCCAGCGACGTCCCGCCGCGCACCCGCTCCAGCACCCGCGCCATCAATTTCTTGACCGGTTCCTTTTCGGAGAAATTGATCAGCACCGCCAGCGCGTGGTCCAGCGCCAGTCCGGCGCGGAGCAGGCTGGACAACTCGCGGATGATCGCGGTGATGTCCTGGCGGCCAAGACCGCCGCGTCCACCGCCGATCTCCAGCTTCAGCAGATCGCCGAGGGTCCGGCCGGTCGTCTCGTCGGCGCGGATCGGCAGGTAGCCCTGGCCGCGCAGGTGGTCGAGCACCGCCGCCTGGCTTGCCGCCTCCATCTCGCCCTCGACAACCTCGCCTGGCCCGCTGACCGCCTTGAAGCGAAAGGTGGGCATCTCAGGCCCCGTCATGCGCGGACCTGTTCCGCGCATCCACGTGGCTCCGCTTGGCACGGTGTCTGCCACCAGGCGGGGCCGGCCGTGACAAGCATGACAAGCATGACAAGCATGACAAGCATGACAAGCACGGGCATGACGAGACATCGTCGCGCGTTGATCGCAAGCCATTCATTCGACTCAGACCCTCAAGTCTCCCGGGTCACGCGCAGCACCTCCTCCAGCGAGGTGGCGCCGCGGACCACTTTCATCATGCCGTCTTCGTAGAGTGTCCGCATGCCCTGTTCGGTCGCGGCGCGCTGGATCGCTCCGGCATCCTCCCGGCGCAGGACAAGCTTGCGGATTTCGTCCGACATCACCAGCATTTCGGAGATGCCGGTCCGTCCGAAGTAACCGGTGCTGTTGCAACGCGGGCACCCGACCGGTCGGAAGAGCTGAACCGGCCGGTCGCCGGCGAAACGCTCAAGGCCGAACTGCCTGCTGACCTCAGCCAGCGCCGGGTTCGGCTCTCGGCAGTGCGGACAGAGCGTGCGGAGCAGGCGCTGGGCGGAGATGCCGTTGAGGGTCGAGGCGAGCAGATAGTCTTCCAGCCCCATGTCGAGGAGCCGGGTGATCGAACTGGCGGCGGAGTTGGTGTGCAGGGTGGAGAGCACCAGGTGCCCGGTGAGCGCCGCCTGTGCCGCGATCTGCGCCGTCTCCAGGTCGCGGATCTCGCCAATCATGATGATGTCCGGGTCTTGCCGGAGCAGCGAGCGGAGAACGTTGGCGAAGGTGAGGCCGATCTGCGATTTCACCTGAACCTGGTTGACACCCTCCAGCTGGTATTCGATCGGGTCCTCCACGGTGAGGATCTTGCGGTCGGGGGTGTTGAGGCGGAGCAGCGAGGTGTAGAGCGTCGTCGTCTTGCCGCTGCCGGTTGGGCCGGTGACAAGGAGAATGCCGTTCGGACGCTCCAGCATCTCCAGGTACGGCCTCAGCACCGTCTCGTCGATTCCCAGGGCGGCGAACTCAAATACCGCGCCGCCGCGGTCGAGGATCCGCATCACGACACTCTCGCCGTGCATCGTCGGTACGGTGGAAATGCGGAAATCCACCTCCTTGCCGCGGATCGCGAGCTTGATGCGGCCGTCCTGCGGCAGCCGTCGCTCGGCGATGTTCAGCTTCGACATGATCTTGACGCGCGAGACGATCGCCGCGGTCAGGCGGCCCGGAGGGGTCTCCACCTCTTGCAGGATGCCGTCGATGCGGTAGCGCACCCGCAACTTGTTCTCGAACGGCTCGATGTGGATGTCCGAGGCGCGGGCCTCCACCGCGCGGCCGATCACCTGATTGACGAAGCGGATCACCGGCGCCTCGCTCGCCATGTCCTTCAGCCGCTCGGCGTCATCGCCAACGCTGTCGCCCTCGCCCAGGTTGTCGGCGATCTCGCCGAGCGCACTGCCGCTGCGGCCGTACAGGCGCTCCAGCGCCTTCTCGATGTCCGCGGGGATGGCAACGCGCCGCGCGACCTGGCGGCCGGTGGCAGCGGAAACGGCGAACGCGGCAAAATCGTCGAGGGGATCGGCCATCGCCAGCTCGATGGACGAGTCCGTCTCGGTCAGCGGCAGAACGTGGCTGTCCTTGAGGAACTTGATGCTCAGCGCCCCATCAAAGAGCGGCTGGTCAGGGAAGTCCTTGGTGCTGATCAGCGGCAGGCCGAGAACCTGGGCCAGTGCGCCCGCGACCTCGGCTTCCGAGACCAGACCCAGCTTCACCAGCAGAACGTGCAAGTGCTCGCCGCTGGCGTCTTGCATGCGCCGGGCGCGCTGCACGCCGGCGTCGTCGAGCTTGCCCCGACGCATCAGCAGCGCGACGACCGACTCCTCGGCACCGCCGGCCGAGACCGGCGGGCCTTCCAAACCGTCTGCGTTCATTGTCTTTCCGTTCGCATGGTTGAGCAGGACACCCTGCGCCGTTGCGCCGTCAAGCCAGAATCAGTGGCCCGTAGAGCCAGATCAGCCAGATGCCGAGGCACAGAAAGGGGCCAAATGGCAACCGGCGGGAAGGGTCCGGAGCTGGCCCCAGGAACGCCGCCACCAGGAAAAACACCAGCGCGCTCAGAGAAGCGGCGAGGACCACCCCCGGCAATCCCTCCCATGATACCCAAGCGCCGGCCGCCGCCAAGAGCTTTGCGTCGCCCAGCCCCAGACCCTCGCGGCGGCGCAGCAGCCGGTAGAGGGTCGCGATCAGCCAGAAGACAAGAAATCCCGCCGCGGCGCCGATCGCGTGTCCCATAAGGCGCGACGGGTCGAGCCAGGCCGCCACCGCAAGCCCGAGGGCGATCAACGGCAACGTCAGCGCGTCGGGAAGAATCATGCGGCGCGCGTCGATGACCGCCAAGGCCAGCAACGTCCAGCCGAGCGCGCACGTCGCCCAGCGCGCCGGCCCGGGGACCACCGCCACGGCCCACACCGCCACCAGCAGGGCGGCCACCTCGATGTTCGGATAGAACCAGCCGAGCGCGGAGCCGCAATGGCGGCATCGCCGTTTCATGACGAGCCAGCTGAAGATGGGGATCAGGTCCCGGGCGGCCAGCGTCCGCCGGCAATGCGGGCAGCGGGAGCGGCCCAGCACCACCGGCTTGCGCTCCGGCAGGCGAAGAATCAGCACGCCCAAGAAGCTCCCGATAAACGGCGCGAGCACCAGCATAAGCCACGAAGCCGACAGCCACTCCGCCATTACCGGCCGTGGGACGCGGGTGGAAATACGGGCCGGGCTCGGACGGGGTAAATGGGCAACCCTTCGGGATCCAGTCGCACGCGTCCGCTTCTTCACCGTATTATGCTGAGGTCCTGCTTAGGCTCGACGGCCGGCCTTTTCAAGCTCGCGGATCATAAGGGTTCGAACGGGATCTCTCGATAGAGAAGCCGATGCCATTAGAGGCTGACCGAAAATGATATAAGCAAAGTCAATGGACTAGAGAAACAACTTTCGTCATGCGCGGACTTGATCCGCGCATCCACGCGCCGCCGTCCGTCACGTTGTCTGCGGCAAGCCGTGAATGGCCGGAACAAGTCCGGCCATGACGTGTGTTGTAACCAAGCAGCCTCCGGGGCCGCGCTCACCCGGATCAATAAAATTAATGTACGAGAGTCTCGTATATTTTGATATTTCTCTCCGTACGGGAAATTATAAGCACCATAGTGCGGGGATTGGGAATATCATGGTGAGTAGTATTGCTAAAACGGGATATTTCTACATCGTTTTGGTTGTTCTTACGGCGATCGTTCCCTTGGATGCAGTTAAAGCGAGTTGCGATGTCGGGCCGGATCCTTGCGATACCGATGCTCTGCCGTATCAGCTTGCCAACGGTACGCAGCTCCGGGGAGCGCGCGTCAGCGTCTTCGACGTGCGCATTGCCGATCGCAAGCTGGATTCGGCGACCATCGGCTTTGCCGCCGTGCGCATGGCGTCAGGAACGGTTCGATCGCCGGCAACAATCTGGTGGAGGGCGGCCAGCTCCTCTTCCTGACCTATACCCCGAAATAGCCCCGCCGCCGCCCGCCCTGGCGCGTCTCGGCGTCGTGATCAGATGAGCGACATTCGCTCATCTGAAACGAGGAGGTCCGAAACTGTCCGCCTGAAAGCCCCAGACCCCCTGGTTGGTATTCTGCGCAATCCGCTCCAGCGCCCGGTACTCGAAGGGGGCGTCCGGGCCGGCGAGAGCCAATCCGTTGCTGATCAGGTAGGCGCTCAGATCCTCGCCCTCGCTGAAGCCCGAGCGCTTGGTCCAGCAGATCGCACTGATGCTGCCGTCGTCATACACGCCCATCTCCCGACAGGTCACAAACCCCTGAATTTTGAAGTCCAGGGCCGCCGCGGCGCGGGTTCCGCAAAAGGGCGGGTTGATGTTGGACGAGCAAAACTGGCCCTGCTGCGGAATATAAATCCCGTACAGGCGGACCACCTTGTTCTGGATCAGCAAGGACGCATCGTCGCGAACGACGGCATAGCTCCGGAACTCGGCGGCGGCGATGCCCGTCCCGAAGGCGAAGATCGCGAACGCGGCCACGAGCCGTTTCAACATCGATCAAGTCCGGTGCCGGAAACCGGCGTTATTCGGTTGTCTGTGAGGTAGTCTTGCATGCCCGGCAGGTCAAAGGCTTCGCCCTGCCGATCTCCTGTTTGACAGGCGACGATGGATCGGTGTGAATTTCGCAGGCGCACACACTACGTCTTGGTCGTCGCTCGCGGCGAGCAAGCCGCCCGCAGGTTGTCGTCGCACAGGAAGAATGCCGTTGAGAGCGTATTGCCGTCCATCCAGCCTGGAGCAAGCCCTTGACCGGCTCGCCACCGGCGGTTGGACTGTGGTTGCAGGCTGCACCGATTACTATTGCCGGCCGAACGCGCGGCCGCTGGCCGACGACGTCCTCGACCTGACGGG
>DAIQPV010000206.1:0-6192 GCA_036787145.1 Rhodospirillales bacterium | reverse complement strand
CTTCGACGACCTGCAGACGACCATCAGCAAGACCATCGCCGACCTGCAGGCTCTGCGCGAAGCCTACCGCCTGCAGGCCGAAGCCGAACGCGCGCGGGGGAACCTCGCCCGCTACTTTTCGCCGAACCTGGCCAGCTACCTGGCCGAGCATCCCACCACGCTTGAACTCGGCGGCGAGCGGCGCGAGCTGACGTTCCTGTTCACCGATCTCGCCGATTTCACCCCGCTGGTGGAGATGATGGACCCGTCGGTCATCGTCACGGTGATGAACGAATACATCCGGGAAGTCTCACGGATCATCTTCTCGCATGGCGGCACCATACAGACCCTCGTCGGCGATGGCGTGCACGCCATGTTCGGCGCCCCTCTGCAGCATGCGGACCACGCCCGTCGTGCCGTCGCCTGTGCATTGGATCTCGACAGCTTTTCCCAGTCGCTCTCCCGGTCGAAGCGGTCGCAGGGGATCGCGCTTGGGCACACGCGCATCGGTGTTCATACCGGGACGGCGATTGTCGGCAATTTCGGCGGCGACACGTTTTTCCATTACACCGCGTACGGCGACGCCGTGAACACGGCGGCACGCCTGGAGGCGGCGAATAAGCAGCTGGGCACACGGGTCTGCGTCAGCGGCGATACGGTCGCTATCATTCCTGACTTCGTCGGCCGCCCGATCGGCACGCTGATGCTGAAGGGCAAGGAAAAAGGCATCGCCGCCTTCGAGCCGCTCAATCCGGCTCTCAGTCACTCGGCAGGCATGACAAGCTACCGCGAGGCGTTTGAACTGCTCGCGGCCGGTGACCCCAACGCAGTGCAAAGGTTCGCAGCCTGTGTCGGAGCGAACGGCGATGACCGGCTCGCAACCTTCCATCTGCGTCGGCTGCTTGCCGGACACACCGGACCGGTCATTGCCCTCGGCGGGGCTTAAGGCAACCCCCGCCTGCAGAGACCCTCGCGCTCAGACAGTCGCGGCGAACGCCTGGATCTCCGCGGGCGTTCCCACCGAGACCCCGCTCAGCTCGCGATCAATGCGACGCGCGAGGCCGGAAAGGACCTTGCCGGAACCGATCTCCACGAGTTCGCGAATGCCCTGGCGCTTCATGAAGAGGACGCTTTCACGCCAGCGCACCATGCCGGTCACCTGACGGACGAGAAGGCGGCGGATCTCGGCGGGATCGCGCACTTCCGAAGCGGTCACATTGGCAACAAGCGGCAGCGCTGGCGGCAGGATGTCAACGCCGGCCAGGGCCTGCGCCATGACGTCGGCCACCGGCGCCATCAGCGGGCAGTGGAAAGGCCCGGAGACGGGCAGCATGACGCTGCGCTTGGCGCCGCGCAGGGCGGCAATTTCGGTGGCGCGCACGACGGCGCTGCGACTGCCGCTGATCACCACCTGACCGGGAGCATTGTCGTTCGCGGCGACGCACACGCCACCATCGTAACTGTCGCGGGTCGCCTCCGCGGCGATTTCGCGCGCGGTCTCAAGATCGAGCCCCATCAGAGCCGCCATGGCGCCTTCGCCCACCGGCACGGCGGTCTGCATGGCAAGGCCGCGGATGCGCAGCAGGCGCGCGGCGTCCGCCACGCTGAAGCTTCCGACGGCGGTCAGCGCGGTGTATTCGCCAAGAGAGTGGCCGGCAACGCAGCGCCCAAGCCGGCCGATATCGATTCCATGCTCCTCGCGCAGCACCGCAAGGACGGCCATGCTGACCGCCATCAACGCCGGCTGCGCATTCTCGGTCAGCGTCAACTCGGCCTCCGGCCCGTCTGCCATCAGATGCGACAACTTCTGGCCCAGCGCCTCGTCCACGTCCTCGAAGATCCGCCGTGCGATCGGAAAACGATCCGCCAGCTCGCGGCCCATGCCGACGGCCTGTGAGCCCTGCCCGGGGAATACCAGCGCCCGGCGGTCTGCCGCCGGCGCAGGCGACGGTTCGTCGCTCTCGATCACGGGAAGGGATTCGGCGCCCGTGGTGGCCACTCTCATTGTCTCGGGTCCTTTCGGTTATTGCCGACGTAGGGCTCGGTTAGCGTGTCTCGGTAAAGCTGTCGCGCTCGAAGTCCAGAGCACCAAGACCGGTCAAACAAACATTCGAGCGGCGCCGATGGAGTCCAGGCGCCGCAGCTTCGCGAGTCACTTTCGCACGAACGAGCAGATAGCGGCAGCGCTCCGCCCTTGCAATACCCAATTCGTCAATTATTGGGCTCGTGCAAGTTACGGCCTACAACATCTTGTGGAAACGGCCTGCATTTCGGCTGGCCGATCGGCCAGAATCCGCCGCACTGTGACGCTCGTGCGACACCCCTGAGTTCCTTCCGCCCCTGCAGAAGGCGGCCACCTGCCCTCCGGCCCGGCCTTTGCGCGACGCCTGGGCGGGCCTTGGAAGGCGCCGGCGCGAATCAGTCGAGTTGCAGAACGATCGACTTCAGGTAGGCCGATTCCGGCAGGAAGAGATGCGCCGGATGGTCGGCCGCCGCCCCGGCCTCGCGGACGATCCGCCCCGATCGTCCCGCCGCGGTCACTCCGCGCACCACCTCCCCCAGCAACGCCGAAGGCTCCACATTGTGGGAGCACGACGCAATGAAAAGGAAACCTTCGGGCTGGACCAGCGCGGCGGCAAGCTTCGCCAGCTTGCGGTAGCCTCGCAATCCCGAGCCGAGATCCTTCTTCGATTTCACGAACGCCGGAGGATCAGCCACCACCACGCCGAACCGCTCGCCCGTCCGGCCCAACCGCTCCAGCTCGGCGTAAACGTCGGCGCGACGGAAGTCGCAGCGCTCGGCCACGCCGTTGGCCTCCGCCGCCCGGCGGGCCAGACCCAGGGCTGGTTCCGACGAATCGACCCCGACGACGGCGACGGCGCCCGCCGCGGCAGCGCCGAGCGCGAATCCGCCGGTGTAGCAGTAGGCATCCAGGAGCGACGTGCCGCGCGCGAGCCGCGCGACAAAGGCCCGGCTGTCGCGCTGGTCGTAAAACCATCCGGTTTTCTGCCCCTGCAGGACGTCGGCGAAGAAGGACAGGCCGTTCTCGCGCACCGCGACCGGTTCTCCTGCAGCTCCCCTGGCAACGTCGACGATGCGCGAAAGCCCCTCGGTCTCGCGCGCCGGGGCATCGTTGCGGAGAACGACGACGCCCGGGCCGAAGAGCGCGTCGAGGCTGGCGAGGACCGGCGCGGCCAAGGCCTCGATTCCGGCGGTATTCATCTGCAGGACCAGAACGTCGCCGAACCGGTCGCAGACGAGCCCGGGCAAGCCATCCGCCTCGGCGTGCGCCAGCCGGTAGTACGGCTCGGGAAAGAGCCGGTCGCGCAGCCGCATCGCCTGGCGCAGCCGCCGGCCGAAGAAGGCCTCGTCGATCACCGTTGCGGCGTCAGGATCGAAAACGCGGAAGGCGATCAGCGTGTGCGGATTGAAACTGCCAACCCCGAGCGGCCTGCCGTCGCTGCGATGCAGGGTGGCGAGCGTGCCCGGCGTAAGGCTTTTGGCTCCGGCGTCCATGCGGATCTCGTTCGAGTACGCCCACGGGTGACCCAGGGCGATGCGGCGTTCCTGACCTGCGTGCAGGAAGACGCGGGGAATGGCAGCCATAGGAGGTCTCCGAAGGGCGGCTCAGGGAAACGCGACGCCGATGCTGCGCCCGTTACGGCGTGGGTCGGCGAACCCATCCGCAGCGCCGGTCTGGCGGTCGATCACCAGAGCCTGGACCGCCCCGATGGGGGAAGGTTCAGTCGAGAAACGGAAGCCAAGAGCGCTCAGGCGCTGGAGGACGTCGCCGTCGAAACCGGCCTCTGTTTCCGTTATTGCCTCTTCCGCCGGGCTCGTCAACGACAGCCGCGGCCGTTCCACCGCATTGCGGACGGGGAGGCCGAAATCGATCAGCGCGAGGGTCACATCGAGAACCGTGTTGATAATGGTTGATCCTCCCGGCGAGCCATAGGCGGCAGCGGGTCGCGGCCCCTCGTCGCCGGCAGCGAACACGATCAGCGGCGTCATGCTGGAGCGCGGTCGCTTTCCTGGCGCTGCGTCATTGGCTCCCGGGTCCCAGTCCGGATCACCGGGCCGGCCGCGCCGGCGCGGCGCGAGATTGAAGTCGGTCAGCTCGTTGTTCAGCAGGAAGCCGAAACCGGGAACCATCAGCCCGCTGCCCCAGGTCGCCTCGACGGTGGTGGTGCAGGAGACGATATTGCCCCACCGGTCGATGATGGTGAAATGCGTCGTCTCCCGCCCGTGATCTCCGGCGGCCGGCCCGGGGCCGGCTGCGGCGCCGGCGTCGTACGGGAGCGGATCACCCGGCCGGACGACGGGGATCCGGCGCTGCGGAGCAATGCAGTTGGCGCCGCCAGGAGAATTGCCCTCGAGGAGATCGCCCGCGAGGCATGACGCGGACCGCCGGGCCAGGTAGCGGTCGTCGATCAGGCCCTGCACCGGGAGATCCGGCAGGACATCGGTGTCACCCATCCACACGGACCGATCGGCAAAGGCCAGCCGCATCGCTTCCTGAACCACGCTGAGCGTGGCAAACGAGCCGTCACCGAAGCCCGCATCCGTGTCCGAGAGCGGAAAGCGCTCGAGCATCTTCAGCATCTGGATCAGCGTCAGGCCACCGGACGACGGCGGCGGAGCCGCCCGGATGATCCAGCCGCGGTAGGTGGCCTCGACGGGATCGCGGACGACCGGCCGATAGGCGGCAAGGTCCTGGCAGGTCATGCGTCCCTGGCCGCGCGGACCGAGAGCCGCGCGGGATGCCTGCTGGGCGGCGATCACGGCGCGGGCGAGACCGGAAGGATCGGCGCAGTCGTAGAGAACATCGGGGCCGCGGCGCGCGATCAGGCGGAAGGTTTTCGCCAGATCCGGCTGCACCAGCCTCGCCCCCAGTTCTGGCCGTTGTCCGCAGGACGCTTCTTTTCCCGCGTCGCTTCCGGTGGGACGGAAGACTCGCCGGGCCTCGTCGTAGGCGGCCACGCCGCAGTCGCTTTGCAAGCGGGTGCTGGTCAGGCTCTCTGCCAGCCGCTGATCGACGATAATGCCACCTTCCGCCGCGGCGATGGCCGGCGCCAGCGCCTCGGCCAGGGACAGAGTGCCCCACTGCGCGAGCGCCAGTTCGACCCCCCGCAGCGCTCCCGGCACGCCGACGGCAAGCCCGCTGGTCGAGGCCAGCGCCCATGGCATCGGCGTCCCATCCGGGCCGAGAAACTGACCAGCGTCCGCGGCAGCCGGGGCGATTTCGCAGGAGTCGACGACAAGCGTGCGTCCCTGCCCGGCCAGATGGATCATCATGAAGCCGCCGCCGCCGATCCCGGACGACTGCGGCTCCACCACATTCAGCATGAACAGCGCCACGGCCGCCGCATCGACGGCATTGCCGCCGCTCTGCAGCACGCGCGCTGCTGCCTCCGCCGGAAGCTGCTCGGAGGTGACGACAACGCCGCCGGTCCAGCCCAGGGGCGCCGCAACCGCGCCGATCCTGCCGCTCCCCGGCTGCGGCGCGTCCGGCGCTGCGGGGCGCGATCGGTCTGCCGGATGGCAGGCGATCAAACCCCACAGAACGCCACCGACAAGCAGGATCCAGACGCTCTTCCGCCCGCGCCGCCACCGATCGTCCTCGGTCTCCCTCCTTGATCGAAATCCTGATCCGATCATTGATCCCCTGTATTTTTATGTATCCTATTTTATTTGCGCATCCGTCGGTCAGCCATGTCTATAACGCGAATTGGGACGGCTTCGTGTCACTGTTGATTGAATGAATAAACTCTTATGTTAGAAGGCATAAAATTTTAGGGGTAGATCGTGCCGCGCAAAACCTTTGGCCGTTGCTTTCATGTAACATCGCCGCAGGTTCCTGACCGTTAAAGAAGCCGCTTATTGTGCCTTTCCTATGACAATACTATACTGTTTTCTTCGTTTCCCGTTTCCGGCAATGTTCCGGAGCGGTAGGAGGCGTGGGGACAGGACGTCATGCGCGGTAAGTTTTGCTCGGCTCTAGCCGGAGCGGGGATGCTTGTTCTTTCTGCTGCTTCGGTCTTTGCACTCGAACCTCTCGATGCTGTCTCGGGCGAGGACGTCGGGATCGAACCGCTGACGGTGGCCGAACCGCCGGCGGATCTGGGCGATGTGCCGCTCAGGCTGGTCGGCAAGGTCGGCACCCAGCCGGTTGTCGTCAATCCCAAAAACGCCAATCGGGTCGTCGCCGCCTTC
>DAIQPV010000205.1:0-6233 GCA_036787145.1 Rhodospirillales bacterium | reverse complement strand
GCGATATTGTCTAAAAAAGCTAGAACGGTTACAGTGAAAGTGCTTGTCAATTGCACTAACTACCGTTAGGTGAACGGAAGGATCGTTCATTTCCGATCCCAAACCCACGGCACGAGGCATACAGGCTGACATCAATCCGGCCAGGCTTCGCCGTGGAACGAATCGGCCGCAAGAAATTCTCGGTTGGCGGCTCCAAGAACCAACGAAGAAAAAAAATACACGATCCCCCACTGATCTGGAGATCGACAGAATGGTACCGTTTGATGAAGACTTGACCAGGGCAGCGACCAAAGGGACGGATGTCGACCGCTATGTGGGCGGACGAATTCGGGAGCGCCGCGTGATGCTCGGCCTCAGCCAACAGCAAATGGCCCATCTCATCGGCGTCACGTACCAGCAGGCCCACAAATACGAGCGTGGAATCAACCGCATTTCCGCCGGCCGGCTTTTCGAGATCGCGCGCGTTCTGCGGGTGCCGGTGAGCTATTTCTTTGAAGGACTGGAAGGCAACGGCACCGAAGAGGATCTCTCGGTCCGTCAGCGCATGTGTTTGGAACTGGCGCGTAACTTCACCCAGATTCCGAACGAACGGCACCGGGAAGCGCTCAGCCAGTTAGCGCGGGTCCTCGCCGCCAAATAGGTCAGGAGAGACCAAGCCGGTACGTCAGGGCGAGTTCGGCGGCAAGCCGGGTGATGTTTGCCCGCTGCGCCCGTGGTCAAGGGAGAGCCGGATCGGCCGGCGCCGAGCAATAAGTCGGAGCGCCGGTTGTGTCATGCCCGATATGCCGGGCTTGGCGCGCTTGGTTGTCGGCAGCAATCTGCACGTTCCGCATCATGCGCTGATGACCGGTTCGGCGCAGCGGCGTGCCCGCAAAGAGGGCTCTGAAGCCGGCATCGTCGAGTTGCGCCAGTTCTGACAGGCGCGGAGCCATGAGGGCCGCCCGTGGCTGCAAGTCTGCATGCAATGTCGGCGTCGCAAACTTGTTCCACGGGCATGCGGCGAGGCAGTCATCGCAGCCGAAGATCCGGTTGCCCGAGAGCTCCGCCAGGCTTGGCGGAACAGTGCCCTTGTGTTCGACGGTCAGATAGGCGATGCAGCGGCGCGGCTCTATGCGATAGGGCTCCTCCAGGGCCCCGGTGGGACACGCCCGCACGCACGCATCACAAGAACCGCAATGGTCCACTTCGGGCGGGTCTGGCGCCAGATCCAGCGTGGTAAAGATTTCCCCGAGGAACAGCCATGAGCCGAAGCGGCGGGAGACGAGGTTGGTATGCTTGCCGATCCAGCCAAGCCCGGCGCGCATCGCCAGCGGCTTCTCCATGACCGGGGCCGTGTCGGTAAAAATCTTCACCTCGCAGGCGCAGGTGGCTGCGATCCACCGGCCGAAAGCCTTGAGCCTTTTCTTCAGCACATCATGGTAGTCACGGCCGCGGGCATAAGCGCTGATCGCGCCCAGTTGGGGCTCGTCATGCACCGCCAGCGGGTCCACCGCCGGCCCATAATTCACCCCGACGCAGACAATGCTCCGGGCCTCGGGCCAGAGCGCCCGGGGATCGGAGCGCCGGGCGATCTCCCGACCCATCCACTCCATATCGCCCTGCCGCCCCTCGGCAATGTATTGCGCAAGGTTACGGCGGTCGCGTCCATCCGCTTGGGCGCGGGTGATGCCGACCGCATCGAAGCCGAAGGTCTGCGCCTGGGCGCGGATCTCGTCAGAGGAATGCGAGGCTCCTAAGGACATTTAGCGACGACGATCCGTCATGATGGCGGCGTTGCGCATGCGCTGCTCCTCGCGCGGGCGCGGGCGAACGCCGACAGGCGGGGGTTATCAAATCCGGGCCCCGGCTCCCAACGACGTGCGGGGAGGCCGGGCTGGGAAGCCGGGCAAAAAGCCCGGCTCGCGGCGAGGTCGCAGTTCATTCGCCCACCGGGAAGTCTGACTCTCGGCCGTGCCTCCCTGATCTGCGCCACGCCACGAGCTCGCTCGGACACGCTGATCCGCGCCGTCTGCGAGAGGACGATGCTAATCAAGTCCACTTCTTATTATTATACGGCGCCCGCCCGGGTGCGAGGCATGAGTTTCAACGATCCTAGCCAGCACCGGGCCGCCCACCTGCAGCGCTCGTGCGGTTCAAACCTCTCGAATGTCTCGGACGCCCGGGATGGAGCGCAACCGGGTCACCAGGCTTCCCGTGAGCCGGCGCCGTTGGGGCAGCACGATCTCCGCCTCCCGACCGCCGCCGAGCCATGCCAGCAGCCGAACCTGGCCCCGTCCCGACGCGGCCTCACCCAGAGCCGCGGCGATCGCGCTCAACGGGTCGGCACCATCGATACATACTTCTATGCCGTCGCAAAGCCGATCGATCGCCCGTTCCAGAGGCTCGAGGCGTTGCAGGACACACCGCACCGACTCGCCGTCGCCTTGCGCGTTCACGTGCAGCAAAAGGGAACAGCCGGGTTCGAGGAATCGGCGTTCGGCTGCCAGGAGCTCGGAAAACACCGTCACTTCGAAGACACCCGACGTATCCGAGAGCTGGACGAACGCATACTTGCTCCCCTTCGCCGAGGTGCGTTCCTTGCGGCCGATGACCGTTCCCGCCAGCACGACCGGGCCGGATCGCCCCGAAGTTTCCAGCTCCACCCAGGGGGTGACCTTCAGGCGCTTCAGCTTTTCCGACCAAGCGCCCAGCGGATGCGCAGATAGATAAAAGCCGACCGCCTCCAGCTCTTCGCTCAATCGCGGCAAGGGCGGCCAATCGGCAACATCGGCCAGTTGCAAATGGGGAGCCTGTTGCAGGTCCGAGGCCCCGAACAGCGCGATCTGGCTTGCATCTTCCCGGGCGGGGGCGCTGACGGACGACAGTCGCATCATCGCTTCGACACTGTCATGAACGCGGCGCCGGTTGGCCTCCAGGCGATCGAACGCTCCCGCGCGGGCCAGATTTTCGAGCTGTCGCTTATTCAGGTAGCGGCCGGCGATCCGGCTGGCGAAATCGGCAGGCGAGCGGAACGGCCCTCCGCGGTCGCGTTCAGCGACGACACTGCGCGCCGCCGGCTCGCCGACGGTCTTGATGCCGGCCAGCGCGTACCGAATCGCCCCATCCGGGCCCAAGCGCTCGACGCTGAACGTCGCCTCCGAGGCGTTCAGATCCGGCGGCAGCAGTCGGATGCCCAACCGAGTCAGTTCCTGGCGGAAGCCCGCGAGTTTGTCCGAATTGTTGAGATCGAGCGTCATCGATGCCGCAAAGAACTCGAGCGGGTAGTTGGTCTTGAGCCAGGCGGTCTGATAGGCGATCAACGCATAGGCTGCCGCATGCGACTTGTTGAATCCATAGCCGGCAAACTTGGCGACCAGGTCGAAGATCTGGCTGGCCTTGGCCTTGGGAACGCCCTTGGCCACCGCGCCCTGGACAAAGCTCTCCCGCTGTTTGTCCATCTCCTCCTTGATCTTCTTGCCCATTGCCCGGCGCAACAGGTCGGCGCTGCCCAGCGAATAACCGGACAGCTCCTGGGCGATCTGCATCACCTGTTCCTGGTAGATCATGATGCCGTGGGTTTCGCGCAGGATCGGCTGCAGCGTCGGATAGAGGAAATCGGGTTCCTCTTCGCCATGTTTGCGGCGGATGTAGCTTGGGATGTTGTCCATCGGTCCCGGCCGATAGAGGGCGACGACAGCGATGATGTCCTCGAACGTATCGGGCTTCAGCCGGCGGAGGGCATCGCGCATGCCCGCACTTTCAAGCTGGAACACGCCGACGGTGTCGCCCCTGCCCAGCAGGTCGAACGTCGCCTGATCGTCGAGCGGCAGCCGCGCGAGATCGGGCGGCTCGCGGCCACTCGCCTGGATCAACTCAAGGGTCTTCGCCAGCACCGTCAGCGTCTTCAGCCCGAGAAAGTCGAACTTCACCAGGCCTGCCTGCTCGACCCACTTCATGTTGAAACCGGTCACCAGAAGATCCGAGCGCGGATCGCGATAAAGCGGGATCAACTCCGACAAGGGACGGTCGGCGATGACGACGCCCGCTGCGTGCGTCGAAGCATGCCGATAAAGGCCTTCCAGGCGTCTGGCGATCTCCACAAGCCGTGCCACGGTTTCATCGTCCGCGATCAGCGCCTGCAGTTGCGGCTCCGCCTTCAGGGCACCATCAAGACTGACGGGATTTGCCGGGTTGTTGGGAACGAGCTTGCAGATCCGGTCCACCTGACCGTACGGCATGCCCAGCACCCTGCCGACGTCCCGCAGCACCGCGCGCGCCTGAAGCTTTCCGAAGGTGATGATTTGCGCCACCCGGTCCGAGCCGTATTTCTCCTGGACATGGCGGATGACCTCGTCCCGGCGCTCCTGGCAGAAATCGATGTCGAAGTCGGGCATCGACACGCGCTCGGGGTTGAGAAAGCGTTCGAACAGCAAGCCGAAGCGCAGGGGATCGAGGTCGGTGATGCCCAGTGCCCAGGCGACCACGGACCCTGCCCCGGAGCCGCGGCCGGGTCCCACCGGAATGTTGCGCGCCTTTGCCCAGCCGATGAACTCGGCGACAATCAGAAAGTAGCCGGCGAAGCCCATCTGGCAGATCACGTCGAGTTCATACTCGATGCGCTCGCGGTAATCCTTTTCGCCGTGTCCGGCAGGGAGGCCACCGGGGATCGCTCGCAGCCGTCCGGTCAGTCCTTCGGCGGCCAGGGCTCGGAGCGTGCTCTGCTCGTCACCGGCGGTCCCACAGTCGTAGGGGGGAAGCATCGGCTTGACCGACTCAATGGCGAAGGCGCAACGCTTCGCGATCAGCACCGTGTTTGCCACTGCGTCCGGCAGATCGGCAAAAGCCGCGCACATTTCCTCGGCGGTCTTCAGCCCGTGCTCTGTCGTCAGCCGTCGTCGGTTGCCGTCGGCGACGTGCACCCCCTGCGCCACGCACAGCAATGCGTCGTGCGCTTCGTTCATCTCCGGGCCGGCGAAATAGGCATCGTTGGTGGCGACGATCGGCAGGTCGAGATCGCGCGCCAGCGCCAGCAGAGCGGGCTCGACGGCCGCCTCAACCTCCAGGCCATGCCGGTGCAGTTCCACATACAGCCGATCCGCAAACGCCTCTCGGAGCTGCGCGGCAATCGCCGCCGCCATCTCCGCTCGCCCCTCAAGCAGCGCGCGGCCCAGCGGCCCCTCGGGACCGCCGGTCAGCAGAATGAGGCCCTCGGAATAACGGCACAGAGCCTCCAGCGAAACGCGGGGATCGACGTCGTTATTGGTCCCGGAATAGGCTTCGGCGAGAAGCTGCAACAGGTTCAGCCAGCCGATCTTGTTCTGCACCAGCAAGACAACCGCCTCGCGCCCGGCGGACCGCTGTCCGGCAGGGGCCCGCCCCGACATCGCCGCGTTGCGGGCGTTGGGAACGATCGAAAGCTGGCAGCCGATGATCGGCTGAATGCCCTTCTCTCGCAGGACATTCGACACCTCCATGGCGCCGAAGACATTGTCGGTGTCGGTAACGGCAATCGCCGGCATGCCGAGCGACTTGCAGAGCTGCGGCAACTCCTTGACCCGGATTGCCCCTTCCAGGAGCGAATATGCCGTGTGGACACGCAGGTGAATGAAATGCGACTGCTGCATGCGCTGATCCCGATCCGCGACGATCGTTCCCAGGATGCCCAACATGCGGTGGCGGGCGCAACGGAGCGGTTTGGGTACGCGGGCGATTTCTGCTAAAGGCTCCGAAAGATCGGTGGCCTTGACCGGTAGCCAGGTGCCGCGCATTCTCCGGAGCGGGAGATAAGCCTCGGATCAGAGGCAACAGGACGCTGCCGGCGGTAACCGCGAGATCACGGGGATAACGATGTTCGACAGGATGCATTTGGCAGTCGTCGCAGGCCTTCTTCTGGCATTTGGCGCAGCGTCGTGCAGCGAAACCTGGGAAGGCGTCAAGGAAGATACGAAGCAAAATGTGAAGGCCACCGGCGAGGGAATCGAGAAAGCCGGCGAAAATATCGAAAAACAGGCGCAGTAGCGTTAGCTGACCAAGGGGCGGTTATGCCATTTCCCGCCGGAGCGGCTAACCCCTTGCGGCCTCGATCGCAGCGCTGGCGTACCGTGCGTCTTGCAGGGCACGGATGCCGGCGACGATGGATTATCACCCCCTTTCTGTTCCTTGCGCTGGCGCTCAGCGTGGGCGCCTGTCATCCCTCCATCCTGCCCGAGCGCGAACGCCTGATCTCGCCTTCGGGAGACTACTCTTACCCGTTT
>DAIQPV010000204.1:0-6267 GCA_036787145.1 Rhodospirillales bacterium | reverse complement strand
AGAGCTTGTTGATGCTCCGCATAAACCGAGCGGTAGGCATCCCGCACGGTCTCGGCTCGTCCGAAAAGCAGCTCACCATCGTTTTCCGCGCCCTCAAACAGCACCCGTCCGGAAAACGGCAAATTCTCCTCGGCCGGATCCAGAATCTGCAGCAGGTGACCCCGCACGCCGCAGCGGGCGAAAGCCGCCACCGTGGTTCGGATATCCTCCAACGGCGACAAAAAATCGCCAATCATCACCATCCGCCCATCGCGCGGCAATGGCTGCGCCGCGGGCAGCCCTGGACCCGCGGCCGCCTCCCCGTCGCGATGCAATTGAATTGCCAGCCGCTGGAGCGCCGCCCGGCCAGATGCCGGTAACTGGCCAGACCCAAGAAGCGCAACGTATTCTCCACCGCGCACCAACAGTGCAGCCAAGGCCAGCAGCAGCAGGTCGGCGCGCTGCAGCTTGCTGGGCAGGCTGGACGTTCCGCGCCAGTTCATCGACGCTGAAGCGTCGCGCCACAGCCAGACGCTTTGCGCCGCCTCCCATTCCGTTTCGCGGACGTAGACCCGATCCGATTTGGCCGACTGCCTCCAGTCAATCCGCTGAGATGGATCGGAAGGCTGGTAGCGGCGGAACTGCCAGAATGTCTCCCCCTCCCCGACCCGGCGACGCCCGTGCACCCCCTGGCTGACGGTGGCCGCGACGCGCTCGGCCTCGACCATGAGCGGCGGGAACGTTGCCGCCAAGGCTTCGGCGCGGGAAAGCCGGCGCAGCGGGCCCGCGCCGGCGTCATCGGGACTCTTGGCAGAACGACCAGCCCTGCTCATCCGATCCGCGCAACCAGCCGATCGATGATCTGGCCAATACCAACCCCCTCGGCACGCGCCGTGAAGGTCAGCGCCATGCGGTGACGAAGCACCGGATGCGCCATGGCAACGACGTCATCGATCGAGGGCGCCAGCCGGCCGTGAGCGACGGCGCGGGAGCGGACGGCACGCATCAGCGCCTGCGAAGCCCGCGGTCCTGGCCCCCAGCCCACGTGCGCCGTGACTTCGGGCACGGTGCTCGTCTCCGGGCGCCCGGCGCGAACGATATCGAGGATAGCCTCGACAACCGCCTCTCCGACCGGCACGTGCCGGATCAATCGCTGTGCCTGCTGCAGTTCCTCTCCGTCCATCACCCGGACCGGCTTCTCTTCCACGGGACCTGTCGTCTCCAGCAGCACCCGTCGCTCCGCCTGCAAGTCCGGGTATTCGACATCGACCTGCATCAGAAAGCGGTCAAGCTGTGCTTCCGGCAGTGGGTAGGTGCCCTCCTGCTCGAGGGGATTCTGCGTCGCAAGAACGTGGAACGGTGTCGGCAGCGGATAGTAGTGGCCCGCGACCGAGACCCGGTGCTCCTGCATCGCCTGCAGCAGCGCGGACTGGGTGCGCGGACTGGCGCGATTGATCTCGTCGGCCATCAGCAACTGGCAGAACACCGGGCCATGTACGAATCGGAAGTGCCGTCGTCCGCTCTCCGCTTCTTCCAAGACCTCGGATCCGAGAATGTCGGCGGGCATGAGGTCGGGAGTGAACTGCACCCGGCGCTCATCGAGGCCGAACACCTGCGAAAGGGTCTCGACCAGCTTCGTCTTTCCAAGCCCCGGCACGCCAATCAACAACAGGTGACCGCCTGACAGCAGCGTCACAAGCGTCTCGTCGATGACGCGCTCCTGGCCGAAGATGATGCGCCCGATCGCTTCGCGGGCCCGGCCGATCTGTGCTGCGAGTTGATCTATGCCGTCGATAAGGGCAAGATCGCCCCGCTCGCCAAGCTCAAGTGTCTCGCGGGCTGTCACCGTGGTCCTCCTGCTTTCACTTTGCTGACGCGGATCGATGTCGAGGCCCTTTCGGGAGGAAGAAACATCAGTGGCTGCTGCCGAATCGGTTGCCTTCGCTGATCAATTTCAGCTGACGGGCGCTCCGCCGCCATCGCCGAATGGGCGCGTCCTTTGCGAGAACCTTGGCATCCAGATAGATAGAGACGGCGTCTGGCATTATCACGGCTCCCCCATTCGGCGCAAAGACCTGGTCTGCTTGTTTGCGTCGGCGCTGAGGCGCGACGACGCCGGACGATACTGGCTGGTCACGCCCACCGAGATGGGACCCATCGAGGTCGAAGACGCGCCGCTGCTTGCCGTCGAAGTCTATCAGGCGGGCACGGGCGATCGGCAGACCATCAGCCTGCGGACCAATGTGGACGAAATCGTCGGCGTTGACGCGCAGCACCCGCTTTATATCAAACGCTGTCCGCACACCGGCGAGCCCCTCCCCTATCTGTGTCTGGATCGGCGTCTCGAGGCCCGGCTGACGCGCTCCGTCTATTATCATCTGGCGGCGCTTGGCGTCGAATCGTGCATCGACGGTCGACCGTGCCTCGGCCTCTGGAGCAGTGGCCGGCTGTTCCCCCTCGGCTGGCTGGATGAGGCCTCGTGATAGCCCTGCGCGACCATGCCTGGATCAGCGATCGCTTCGCCGGCCGCCGGACTATCCCGATCGAGCCGCCAACGCCCGAGGACATCACCGTCGAGCGCGGCGATCACGCGCTGAACGAAGACATGCTGCCGATCCTGCCGCTGAAGCCGGCGGCGGTGCTGGTCCCGCTGATCGAACGGCCGGACGAACTGACCATCCTGTTTACGGAGCGAACCGCTCATCTGGCCCATCACGCCGGCCAGGTCAGCTTTCCCGGCGGGCATATCGAGCCGGAAGACAGTGGGCCGGCGGACACGGCGCTGCGCGAGACCGAGGAGGAAATCGGCCTCGCTCGGCGGCACATCGGGCTGATTGGCCGGCTGGACACCTACGTCACCCGGACCGGCTTCGTCGTCACTCCGGTGGTGGGCCTGGTCACGCCCCCCTTCGCCTTGAAGCCCGATCCCCATGAGGTCGCGGAGATCTTCGAAGTGCCGTTGAGCTTCCTGCTCGACCGCCGCAACCACGAGCGCTGCAGTGCGGAGTTCGAAGGCCGCACCCGCTATTTCTGGGCGATGCCCTACGGCCGGCATTTCATCTGGGGCGCCACCGCCGGCATGGTGATCAATCTCTGCGACATTCTTGACGGCCAATGAGCCGCATCCTTCTTCAGTATCTCCTTCCCCTGGTCCTGCCGACACTGATCTGGCTGACGTGGTACCTCAGCACAGGCCGCCATCGTCTCACGCCGGACGGCACACCCTCTAAACTCCAGCACGGCCCCTGGTTCTGGCTGATCCTCGCCGGCGTCGTGCTGCTTGGCGCCAGTCTCGTCTACACGGCGCTGACCCATGGCTACGACCCGACCGGCACCTTCGTTCCGCCGCGCTGGGAAGGCGGACGGGTGGTGCCTGGACGGGTGGAGTGACCTTGCAAAGCGCGACGGTGCGTCGAGCGCTGCAACACGCACCGCCGACCGCGCCCCTTGATTAATTGCTGGCGAAAGACCCTTTGGTCTCTGATTCGTTCAGATCCTCCCGCAAGTCCGTCCAGGTTGGGGTAAACGGCCTTTTCATGAACGTTGCCCAAAGGAAGTTCACGGAATACCGCCAGCCCACCTTGACCAGTCCCTCACTGGCAAACCGGCGCCCCGAGGACAGAGCCCGCAAACGAAAGGAGAACTTCACTTTGCCGACCTTGCTCAGGCGACGAGCCAGATCGGTGTCCTCACCGTAAAAGCTGAAGGTGGAGTTGTAACCTCCCGCTCTATTCAGACCATCAGCGGAAACAATGAAATTCCCACCCTGCAGCATCGATCCCGCCCTGATCCCGAATCGGATCAGCACGTAGAATGCGAAGGCAACTCTATAAAAAGCCGCCACAAATAAGCGCGAAGCCCTTGGCAGGTCGTAATAAACATAGGGCCCGCTCAGCGCAACCAGGTCAGGAATACGCTCAAATTCGGCGAGCGCAGTGCGCAGCCAGCCTTCGGGCAACATGGTATCGGCATCAATATTCGCGATCAGGTTACCTCTCGCGGCCAGGTACCCTGCCCTCCGCGCCTGGACCAGACCCTTTACAGGTTCGCTGACGACGACAACCCCCGCGATCGCCGACGCTATGCTTCGCGTCGAGTCAGAACTGTTATTATCGACGACGATAATCTCAGACGCGCATTCGGTCCGCGAGATCTCTGCTTTGATCGATGCGAGGCACTTCGCGATGAGAGCCTCCTCGTTGTAGGCGGGCACCACAAAACTTACCAGCAAGTCGTTTGTCATTGCGCACCGTTTCGATGAGGTTCGACCCCAGCCTTGTACCACACCAATTCTCCCCACCGTCAGGTCACGTAAACCCACCACCGAGCCAACAACGCTGCAATCAGCCCGCCGATCAAAAAAGCGCTGCACTCCGAAGGGGTGAACAGGGGGCTAACGCGCCAGCAGACGAGATCATCGGCGGCCAATCTGGAGGCGCAGGGCGATGCGCCCACACCGACCGAGCTCGTCGGCGCGCAGCGGATCTCGGTCGCGGCGTAAGGACATGGCCAGTACAAGCGACTGCTGACAAGTATTTGGTGAGCAGAGAATTTGCCCTCTTTCACCGAAGGTAGCGCCGAGAAGCAGGCCGTAAATCACGGGCCAAATGCTGAGTTTGATTTGGACTTCGCGCACCCCCCTCCCGAGTTTCCCTACCACCGGCAGGTCACTCCCGACCACTCGCGGCTACCGACGATTTGAGTTTTGTAAGAAGCGAAAGAGAAACTTCCGAAGATGAGGAATGCCTTGCCGCGTCCGGCGGCCAGATCTTCCAAATACGGGCCTATGAACTCAGTCGTCTCACTCACGGCCAGAGGGTATGACCACGAGGAAGCTTGCTCCAATTTGCGGGTGTATAGAATTTTATGGAGATCTCCTTCGAGGGGTCGAGTGACGCGTGACTCGACCCAACTGACGTGGAGAATGCTCGTGTCCTCGCAAGTGCTTGCGGTAATACGCGGTGAACCTGCTACGTACTGTTCTCCGTCATCATCATCAAGGCGCCTAGCTCCGGGACTCCACGTTTTGTATGGCGGAACACTGTTCTTGTATAGAACTGCCCGAGAGGAACCGATGGACCGGCTATAGACCAGATGTGCTTTTCCGGAGGATCCAATTGCGATATCTGGGGCTACCGTAGGAGATGACGCCGATTTAAATGGCGTGGTAGCGTTCCCAAAAACAAATGAAGTACCCCGATTACGGGAGCGCGCCACCACGACCACAGCCGTCTCATCCAGTGCGCGTTGTTGCCCATAAGTGACCAGGACAGCACCATCACGACCCGCAGCAAGGTTCGCTTGGGGTAACGTTGCTCCGTCTAGGCTGACGATCGTTGAAAAAAGATCCCAGGATAAGTCGTCTCCATCCATTCTGGCAAAATATAGATGATCGTTGCCAAGCGAGTTGCAAATTGCGGTCAAGTAAACTGATCGCGAATCATCTGGTTCTACCGCGCTATCCAAAGAACGACAACCATTGGTCACCTCCGGCAATGACTTAACCGTAGGGTCAGACCAAGTTTCTCCATGGTCATCGGACGTTGTAAATGCAATGCCCGAAGGCGAATCGTCGTTATAATAATCATATGCTGCATACAGGTGACTGCCATCGGACGCGTAGCTCAAGGTTATGAGCGAGGAGCATTTTGTTCCTGGCAATCGCGGTAACGGCCGGGTCTCTCCCCACGTCCTTCCTCCATCAATGCTCCGTCGAACCCAACACGCATCGCCGAACGTAAGCCCAGCGACAAGGCGGTTCGGGCGCGAAGGGTCGAAGGCCACCGCAGCTCCCGGGAAGAATTCTTCCGCTAGCTTGACGTCCGGGTAATCCTTCGGCGGTTCGACCCAGGCCATCGTCGAGGCTGTGAGGCCAAGAAAGCAGACCGAAAAAAACACGCCGAACGTGCTGAGGCGGACGCCACAACTTGAAGTGCACATTGCGAATCCCCCTTCCCCTTCACCCCGCAGAACACCCCCCCGGACCGACGCGACCGACGGTGGGGGCAGTATGTCCTTTGGCCATAATTAAAAAGAGAATATCAAGACGCAAAAAGCGCTAATTACGATCATCAGGTGTGTGCGGTTTGCATTGGCCAACACTCATTCACGTGGCTACGTCGCCAAGGTGACGGCGCGCCAACGCCGGGGTAGAATTGCGGATTACGATCATCAAGAATGTGCGGTCTGCACTGATCAACGGCCCGCCGCCGGCAATATCTGAGATGACGACTTCGCCACCAGGATTCGACGAGCTTGGCGGCGCTGCCCGGCCTCCTGGCGAGCCGC
>DAIQPV010000203.1:0-6272 GCA_036787145.1 Rhodospirillales bacterium | reverse complement strand
GGTCATCAGCGCGCGAACCGCCGCGTCGTCGTCTTCGCCGACGACGACCACCTGGATCGCCCGCTGCAGCAGCTCGGCCGCCGTCAGCAGGCCGGGGATACTCAGCAGGTATTGCGGATTGTCCCCGGAGAACAGCTTCGCCGCGGCCTCGGCCTGATCACGATAGGTCGCCTCGCCGGTTAGCAGCCACAGCCGCGCCAGAACCTCCACCATCGTGCCGTTGCCGGCCGGCACCGCGTTGTCGTTGATCGGCTTGGTGCGCACCAGCACGTCGATGGTGTCGTCTGCCGAGAGGAACCAGCCGGGCTGCGCCGGATCCGCGTGGTGCCGGTTGGCGGTCGCGACCCACGCCCGCGCCTGCGTCAGATAGACATCCTCGCCGGTGGCAGCGTGCAGCGCGAGCGCGGCGCGGGCCATGTTGGCGTAATCGTCGAGAGTTCCGGGATGACGGGCGACGCCGGCGCGCCAGACGTGGTGCAGCCGGTCGCCGTCGCCCAGGCGCGTGACGACGAAACGGAACGCAGCCCGGGCGGCATCGAGCCAGCCCTGCTCATCGAACGTGGTCGCGGCGGTCACCAGGGCCGAAATCATCAGCCCGTTCCAGTCGGCCAGCACCTTGTCATCCCGCGCCGGCCGCACCCGGTGCGCACGGGCCTCGGCCAGCAGCGCCCTGGACTCGGCCAGCGCCGGATCACCGATCACCGCCTCCACGTGCGGATGGCCGGTCAGATTGAGAATGCTGTGCCCCTCCCAGTTCCCGTGGGGGGAAACGTCGTAGGCGCGCATGAACGCGACAGCGGCGTCGCCGAGCACGGTTTCCACCTCCGCCGCAGTCCAGACATAGTACTTCCCTTCGACCCCCTCGGAGTCGGCATCGAGCGCCGAAGCAAAGCCGAACGTGCCGTCGCCGGCGCCGCCGTCCACGCGCATCTCGTCCAGAGCCCAGGCAACGCTCTCGCGGACCCGCGCCGCGTACAGCACCGAGCCGCTCTCCAGCCACGCCTCGCTCAGCAACTCGATCAGCAGGGCGTTGTCGTACAGCATTTTTTCGAAATGCGGGACGAGCCAGCGGTCATCGGTGGAATAGCGCGCGAAGCCGCCGACGATGTGGTCGTAGATCCCGCCCCGGCTGAGCTCGTTGAGGGTCAGCGTCACCGCCTCGCGGAACATTGGCGCGCGGGTCCGTCGCCACGCCCGCCACAGCAGGCGGAAGAACACCGGCTGGGGAAACTTCGGCGCTCCCGCCGTCCCGCCGCGGATCGGATCGACCAGGCGCAGCGCCATCGTCGCCCCTTCGTTGAGGGTGGCCATCGTCATGCCGTTTCCCGGCTGTACCGCGCCGAGCTTGCCCAGGCCTTCGGTGAGCGCCGCGACGTTCTTGGCGATGCTGTCCTTCTGCTGGTGATAGGCTTGCGCGACCCGCCGCAGCACCTCGGAGAACCCCGGCTTGCCCCAGCGAGCGACCGGGGGGAAATAGGTGCCGCCCCAGAAGGGCTCCCCCTTCGGCGTGAGAAACATCGTGAGCGGCCAGCCGCCATGCTCGCCCATCATCTGCAGCGCCGCCTGATAGATCGTGTCGATGTCGGGCCGCTCCTCCCGGTCCACCTTGACGTTGACGAACAATTCATTCATCAGCCCGGCAATTGCGTCGTTTTCGAAACTTTCGTGCGCCATGACGTGGCACCAGTGGCACGCGGCGTAGCCGACCGAGAGCAGGAGAGGGCGATTGAGGCGATCTGCCTCCTCCAGCGCCGCGATGCCCCACGGGCGCCAGTGCACCGGGTTGTCCTTGTGCTGCAGCAGGTATGGGCTCGTCTCTTCGGACAACAGGTTGCGCGACATGACGAAGGCCTCCTTGGAGAGCGGGGGATTGAAGACGGCGACGGCGCGATTGCGAATGACTCCGCTGTTGCTTAGGTTGGGCCTCGGCGCGAACGCTACAACCCGGATGCGCCGGCGGGATGGCGCACGGCGTTGTCCGAACTTTAACCGAGACAAACTAAGGGCCGACCAATGAAAATTCACATGGACATGGACCTGACGCCAGACGAGGCTCGCACCCTGTTCGGGCTTCCCGACGTGAAGCCGATGCAGCAGGCGATGATGGCGGAGGTCGAAGCCCGCATGAAGAAAGCGCTGACCGCGATGGAGCCCGACGCGATCCTGAAGATGTGGCTGCCCGCCGGGATCCAGGGACTGGAGCAGTGGCAGAAATTCATCTGGTCGCGGATGACGGGCGGCGGCAAAGGAACCGCCGACGATGACGACAAGGCCTCCTGAGCTTGGATAGCGTACTCCCGGCGCCATACTACCGCTGTCACGTCTTCTGTTGCGTCAACGAGCGGCCGGCGGGGCACGAACGCGGCTCCTGTTCGAAGCGGGGGTCGGTGCGGCTACGGAACTATATGAAGGCGCGCGCCAAGGAGCTGGGTCTGACCGACGCTCGCATCAACGCATCGGGGTGCCTCGACCGCTGCGAACTGGGTCCGACCATGGTCATCTATCCGGCCGGCATCTGGTATCGGTACACCACGCTCGCCGATGTCGACGAAATCCTTGAGAAGCATGTGATGGGAGGGACGCCGGTGGAGCGATTGATGCTTCGCCCGGAGGACGGCCCGTTCCGGTAGCTGACGCATGTCGGGGGCAGCCGATACCATCTATGCGCTGGCGACCGGTGCTGGACGCGCCGGCGTCGCCATCATCCGCATCTCGGGAGGAGCCGCCGGGACCGCGCTGGCGGCGGTGACCGGCCGCCAGCAGTGGCTGCCGCGCCGCGCCACGCGGGTCCGGTTGTGCGATCGCCAGGGCGCCGCGCTCGATGACGCGCTCGCCCTGTGGTTTCCGGCCCCGGCGAGTTTCACCGGCGAGGACGTGGCCGAACTACACGTGCACGGCGGGCGGGCCGTGAGCGGCGCCGTGCTCGGCGCCCTTGCCGGCGTGGCGGGCCTGCGGCCGGCGGAACCGGGCGAATTCTCGCGCCGGGCCTTTCGCAACGGCAAGCTCGACCTCACCCAGGCGGAAGCCCTCGCCGACCTCGTCGCGGCGGAGACCGCGGCCCAGCATCGCCAGGCGCTGCGGCAGTTGGACGGCGCCCTCGGCGGCTTGTACGAGGGCTGGCGCCGCCGGTTGGTGGCGGCAATGGCGCTGCTTGCGGCGGAGATCGATTTCGCCGACGAAGACGACGTGCCGTCCGGCCTCCATCACCGGGTGCGCGGCGAAGCGGCTAACCTCCGCCGGGAGGTCGAGGCCCATCTGGCGGACGGCGGACGCGGCGAGCGCATTCGCGACGGCCTTTCGGTGGTTCTGGCCGGCCCCCCGAACGCCGGCAAGTCCAGCCTGCTGAACGCGCTTGCCGGCCGGGACGCCGCCATCGTCGATGGCTCGCCGGGGACCACACGGGATATCCTTGAGGTGCCGATGGATATCGGCGGCCTGCCGGTGGTTCTGGCCGATACCGCCGGCCTGCGCGCCGCGGTGGGGACCGTCGAGCAGGAGGGGGTACGGCGTGCACGTCAGCGGGCGGCCGCCGCCGACCTCCGCATTCTGGTGCTGGACGGTGCGCTCTGGCCGGAGATCGATGCCGAGGCGCGGGGGATGCTGGACGACGACGGGCTGATCGTGATCAATAAGTCGGACCTCGGCCGCATCACTGGCGACCTGCTGATGAGCGGCCGGCAGGTTTTGCTGGTTTCGGCCCTGCTCGGCCATGGGCTGGATGCCTTGGTCACGGAGATCGGCGTGTGCCTGAACAGCCGGTTCGGCAATGACGCTGCGCCGGCACCGACCCGGTTGCGGCATCGCCGGCTGCTGGAGATCTGCGCGGCCGCACTGAATCGCGCCGAGCGCCTGGAGGAATCGGAATTGCTGGCTGAGGAGCTCAGGGCCGCATCCACGGCCCTCGGCCGGATAGTGGGGCAGGTAGATGTGGAGGAGGTCCTCGACGTCGTGTTCCGCGAGTTTTGCATCGGGAAGTGAGTAAGATGGTTTCACGTGAAACATCCGCCTCTGCTGCCGGCGACGATCCACCCGGCGAATCCTTTGACGTCATCGTCGTCGGCGGGGGTCATGCCGGATGCGAGGCCGCCGCCGCCGCAGCGCGGCTGGGCGCCCGGACTCTGCTGCTCACCCATGATCCCGCTAAGATCGGCGAGATGTCGTGCAACCCGGCCATCGGCGGCCTGGCCAAGGGGCAGATCGTCCGGGAGATCGACGCGCTGGACGGCATCATGGGCCGAGCCATCGACCGCGCCGGCATCCAGTTCCGCATCCTGAACCGCTCGAAGGGTCCTGCCGTTCATGGACCGCGCGCGCAGGCCGACCGCAGCCTCTATCGCCGCGCCGTCCAGTCCCTCCTCGCCGGGGTCGCCGGCCTGACCGTGCGCGCTGGGGCCGTCGAAGGCCTGCTGGTCGGACCCGACGGTGCGGTGAACGGCGTCGAGACCGGAGACGGCCGGCGCAGCCGGGCTGGTGCGGTGGTGCTCACCACGGGCACCTTTCTGCGCGGCGAAATCCACCTCGGCGATCGCCGCATCCCGGCCGGGAGGGTGGGCGAGGCTCCGGCCCTCGGCCTCTCGTCCGCGCTTGCCACTATCGGTGTCGCCCTCGGCCGACTGAAGACGGGAACTCCGCCGCGGCTCGACGGGCGGACGATCAACTACGCAGCGCTGGCGGTACAGGAGGGTGACGATCCCCCTGAGCCATTTTCGTTTCTGACCGAGCGGATCGAAACGCCGCAGGTGGTTTGCCACATCACCGGAACGACCGTGGCAACCCACGCGCTGATCCACGCCAACCTGGATCGCGCCCCGCTCTACTCCGGGCAAATCCAGAGCGTCGGGCCGCGCTACTGCCCCTCGATCGAGGATAAGGTCGTTCGCTTCGCCGATCGCGGCCGCCACCAGATCTTCCTCGAACCCGAAGGGCTCGACGACACCACCGTCTACCCCAACGGCATCTCCACCTCGCTGCCCGAAGATTTGCAGCGGGCGATGCTGCGGACGATCCCCGGCCTGGAGGAGGCGGTGATGCTCCGCCCCGGCTACGCCATTGAGTATGACTTCGTCAACCCGCGCGAACTCCGCCCCACGCTGGAATGCCGTCGCGCGCCGGGGCTGTTTCTAGCCGGCCAGATCAACGGCACGACCGGCTACGAGGAAGCCGCCGGGCAGGGGCTCATTGCCGGGGCGAACGCGGCATCGCGGGCGGGGGGCGGCGGCGCGCTGGTGCTCGACAGAACCGAAAGCTACATCGGCGTGATGATTGACGACCTGGTCACGCTGGGAACGGACGAGCCTTACCGCATGTTCACCTCGCGCGCGGAATATCGCTTGGCGCTGCGCGCCGACAACGCCGACCAGCGGCTGACGGAAAAAGGGGTCGCTGCCGGTCTGGTGGGCCGGGCGCGAACCGAGGCCTATCGCCACAAGGACGCCGCGCTGCAGCGGGGCCGAGGGCAACTCGAGGCCATCGCCGCCTCGCCGCAGGCCTGGCGACGGCTTGGGCTTCCAGTGAACCTCGACGGCGCCAGCCGGACAGCCTGGCAGATCCTCGCCTATCCCGGCGTGTCGGTCGCCCGCCTTGCTGAATTCTGGCCCGAGCTCAACGCCATCCCGACGGCTCTGGCCCGACAGTTGGAATCCGACGGCCGCTATCAGCCCTATCTGCGGCGGCAAGATGCCGATGTTGCCGCCTTCCGGCGCGACCAGGCACTGGGCCTTCCCGACGATCTCGACTACCGGCAGGTGACCTGCCTCTCAACAGAGGTCCGCGACAAGCTGCAGCGAGCGCGGCCGGCGACCATCGCCGCGGCGGCGCGGGTGCCCGGCGTCACCCCCGCGGCGTTGACCGCTCTGCTCGGGCACGTCCGCCGCGCCTCTCGCGCGGTCCCGACAGCCTCCTCCTGACACTGTTTCACGTGAAACACCCGCTGGAGCCCGCAGCGTTCGCCGAGGCGGTCGCTGCCGACCCGAACCAGATGGAACGGCTGCACACCTATCTCGCCCTGCTCCGCCGCTGGCAATCCCGCATCAATCTTGTCGGACCAAAGACCCTGGCAGACCCCTGGCGCCGCCATTTCCTCGATTCGGCGCAGTTGCTTCCCCTGATTCCCCCCGCTGTGACCCGGTTGGTCGATCTCGGCAGCGGCGCCGGGTTTCCCGGCCTGGTTCTGGCCATTCTGTGCGACGTTCCCGTCACCCTCGTCGAAGCCGATCAGCGGAAGTGCGCGTTTCTCCTCGAGGCCGCCCGCGCCACGACGACCGCCGTCGAGG
>DAIQPV010000202.1:0-6309 GCA_036787145.1 Rhodospirillales bacterium | reverse complement strand
ACCGGTCGGACGATCGCATCGCCTTTCCGCCCGCCAAGGACGGATGGTTCGAACTGCTGGTGCCGGAAGCGAAGGCGGGAAGCCGGTATCGCTTTCAGATCGATGACGGGCTTGCGGTTCCCGATCCCGCCTCCCGTTTCCAGCCTGAGGATGTCCACGGGCCGAGCGAGGTCGTGGATCCCCTGGCCTACCGCTGGGGCTGCAGCGACTGGCGGGGGCGTCCCTGGGAAGAGGTCGTCCTCTACGAGCTTCATGTGGGCGCGTTCACTCCCCAAGGCACGTTCAAGGCGGCCATCGCAAGCCTCGACTACCTGGCTGAGCTTGGTGTGACGGCGATCGAGCTGATGCCCGTCGCCGATTTTCCCGGCCTGCGAGACTGGGGTTACGATGGCGCGGCGCTGTTCGCTCCGGACGCGGCGTACGGACGGCCGGACGATTTGAAGGCGCTGATCGATGCCGCCCATTCCCGCGGACTGATGGTCTTCCTCGACGTCGTTTACAATCATTTCGGGCCTGAAGGGAATTATCTCGGCGTCTACGCCAAGCGCTTCTTCGACGAGGCGGTGCACACACCCTGGGGTGCGGCCATCGCGTTCTCCGGGGAGAACTCGGCCGTGGTGCGGCGGTTCTTCATCGATAATGCGCTCTACTGGTTGAACGAATTTCGCTTCGACGGGTTGCGCTTTGACGCGGTGCACGCCATCAACGATCCGTCGTCGCCGGATATCATCGAAGAGATTGCGGGGGAAGTGCGCGCCCGGATCCCGGCTGATCGGCACGTGCACCTCGTGCTGGAGAACGACGACAACATTGCGCGTTACCTTCCGCGGGGGACCGACGGCAAGGCGCACCTCTACGAAGCGCAATGGAACGACGACATTCATCATGTCCTGCATGTGCTGCTGACCGGGGAAAGCCGAGGTTATTACGCGGATTATGCAGACGATGCCGCGCGCCTTCTGGCCCGCTGCCTGACGGAAGGGTTCGCCTGGCAGGGCGAGGCGTCGGCGTTTCGCGGCGGGCTGCTCCGCGGTGAGTCGAGCGCCCACCTGCCGCCCGGCGCCTTTGTGTCGTTCCTTCAGAACCACGATCAGATCGGCAATCGCGCTTTCGGCGAACGCATCGCCTCTCTGGCACCGCCGGCTGCGGTTCATGCGGGCCTTGCGCTGCTCCTGCTGTCGCCGGCAACGCCGCTGCTGTTCATGGGCGACGAATGGGGATCCCGGCAGCCGTTTCTGTTCTTCTGCGATCTGGGCGACGACTTGCAGGCGGCCGTGCGCGACGGGCGGCGACGGGAATTCGCCAGCTTCCCGGAATTTGCCGACCCGCACGCGCGCGAGCAGATTCCCGATCCGACCGATCCGGACACGTTTCTGCGCAGCAAGCTGAACTGGGCCGAAGCCCGCGAAGCGGAACACGCCGCCACGCTCGATCTGACGCGGCGGCTGCTGGCGGTCCGGCGCCGCGAAATCATGCCGCGCCTGGCGGGGATGTCCGGAGGACTGGCGCACATCGAGAGCGCCCGAAAATCGGCGGTGCAGGTGCACTGGACGTTGGGCGACGGAGCGCGGCTGGGGGCCGTTGCCAATCTCAGCGAAGTCGCTGCGCCGCCTGCAGCCCCGGCGCAGCCGGGCGGTCGGCTGATCTTTGCGACAGACGGCGCGGGCAACCGCAAGACGGGCGACGCGGTACCGCCCTGGAGCGTTGCCTTCTACCTCGATGAGAGCGTCAAGGAGGCAGAATAGTGGGCGAAATTCCGGCAACGCCACAAGCTACTTACCGGCTGCAGTTCAACAAGAACTTCACCTTTGCCGAGGCGGCGCGAATTGTGCCCTACCTGGCGATGCTCGGCGTCAGCCACGTCTATGCGTCACCCTTCCTGAAAGCGCGCGAGGGAAGTACGCACGGCTACGACATCATCGACCACAACGCGTTCAACCCGGAAATCGGCGACGAATCGGCGTTCGAAGCCTTCAGCGACATCTGCACGGAACATGGCCTCGGCATCATCCTCGATTTCGTGCCGAATCACATGGGCATTGGACGCGACGACAACCGCTGGTGGCTGGATGTCCTGGAGTGGGGCGAAGAGTCCCCCTATGCGGGCTTCTTCGACATCGACTGGACACCCGCCAAGCCCGAGCTGCGCGGCAAGGTCCTCATTCCCGTGCTCGGCGACCATTACGGCCGGGTGCTGGAAGCGGGCGAACTGAAGCTGGCCTTCGACGCGGCCTCCGGCGGTTTCGACATCCGCTACCATGAGCATCGCTTCCCGGTCACGCCCGGCGAATACGAGCGGATTTTGCGGGCGGTCCTGAGGCGTTACCGGCGTACTCATTCCGGTAGCGATCCGGCCCGCAACGAGACGCTCGATGCGTGCGAGGATCTGAGTGCTCAGTTCCGTGATGTGCGGGAGTGGTCGCCGGCGCTTCGCCAGCAAGCGGCTCGCCGGCTCGAGGGTGATCAGCTGAAGCGGCAGCTTGCCGAACTGGTGGCGAATTCGCCCGAACTGGCGCAGTTGATCGAGGAGACGCTCACGCAATTGAACGCTCCTGACGATCCCGATGCCCGCCGCGGGATGCATGAGCTGCTGGAAGCGCAGCACTATCGGCTGGCTTACTGGCGGGTGGCAGCCGAGGAGATCAACTACCGCCGCTTCTTTCAGATCAACGAGCTGGCCGGCATTCGGGTTGAGCTGCCGGCGGTGTACGAGGAGACCCATCGGCTCGTTCTTGATCTGGTCCGTCGCCGTCGTGTACACGGCTTGCGCATCGACCATGTGGATGGCCTGTTTGATCCGAAGCAGTATTTGCAACGGCTGCAGGAAAGCGCGCGTGCCGCGCTCGGGGTCGAGGGCCAGGAGGCCGAAGAGAACGGCTCGCCGCTGTTCTGGATTGTCGTCGAAAAGATTCTGGCAGTGCACGAGCGCCTGCGCGAAGACTGGCCGATCGCCGGAACGACGGGTTACGAATTCCTCAACCGCGTGCACGGGCTGTTCGTCGATCCGGCGGGCGGCGCGGTGCTTGAGCGGTTTTATGAGCGCTTTTCCGGGATTCACATTCCGTTCGCGGAGATCGCCTATATCAGCCGCCGGCAGGTGATGGATGCCGAGCTTGCCAGCGAGCTGCGGGTGTTGGCCAATGAGTACAATCATCTCACCGAGAGCAGCTGGCTGACGCGCGACTACACGCTCGTCGGCCTGCGGCAGGCGCTGCGCGAGGTGGCGGCCTGTTTCCCGGTGTACCGTACCTACGTGGATGCAAACGGGGCTTCGGCCGAGGATCGGCGGCACATCGACTGGGCGATCGCGCACGCGCGGCGGCGCAGCCTGCGCGGCGACAAGACCGTGTTCGACTTCATCCAGGCGGCGCTGAGCACCGACCTTTCCGCCGGTGGCGCGCCGATCAGCCGGCGCGAAGTCCGGCGGCTGGCGATGAAATTCCAGCAGTATTCCGGCCCGGTGGCCGCGAAGGGGGTCGAGGACACCGCCTTCTATCGATATAACCAATTGATATCGTTGAATGAGGTCGGGGGCGAGCCGGAGCGGTTCGGCATCACCGTCAGCGCCTTTCACAAGGCCATGCAGGACGTGGTGCGGCGCTGGCCGGACACGATGCTGGCAACGGCGACCCACGACACCAAGCGCGGTGAGGACGCCCGCGTGCGCATCGATTCGCTTTCCGAGGTGCCGGCGGAATGGAGTCGCCGCGTCCGCCGCTGGGCCACGCTCAATCACCGGCGCAAGGTGCTGGTCAACGACCAGATGGCCCCGAGCGCCAACGATGAATACCTCTTCTATCAGGCCCTTGTCGGCTGCTGGCCGGCCGAGTTTCATGGCGACAACGATCTCGACGCCGCGATGACGGCGGAACTGCGCGACCGCATGTCCGCCTATATGACCAAGGCGGTCAGGGAGGCGAAGACTGAATCGAGCTGGATCAATCCGAACGACGATTATGAGACTGCGCTGCTGTCGCTGATCGGGCGCTGCCTTGACGTCTCTAGGCCCAATCCGTTCCTGGCCGATTTCCGGGCCTTTCATCGCACCATCGCGCTTCCCGGAGCGGTCAGCGGATTGGCACAGGCGGCAATCAAGCTCACCGCGCCGGGTGTTCCGGATACCTACCAGGGGAGTGAGCTCTGGGACTTCAGCCTGGTCGACCCCGACAATCGCAGGCCTGTCGATTTCGAGGATCGGGCGACCAGGCTTGCGCGGCTCAGCGCCGCGTTCGCTCAGCAGCGTGAGCAACTGGCATCGGGCTTGTTGGCCGACTGGACAGACGGCACCGTCAAGCTGTTCGTCGTGTGGCGGCTGTTGGCGCTGCGACAGGCGCTGCCCGAACTGTTTCGCCGCGGGCTCTATGCGCCGGTCGAGGCCGAAAACGACATGGCCGAACACGTGGTGGCCTTCGTCCGCGGCAACGGTGAGGCGCAAGTTCTCACCGTCGTGCCGCGGCTCGCCACCCGGCTGTGTTCGAGGGCCGGTGGCTGGCCGCTGGGCGAGGCGGCCTGGGGTGACACGGCCCTGACTTTGCCCGTCGAAGCGGTCAATGGGTCCTGGGAAAACGTCTTTACCGGGCGCAGGATTGAGACCGAGGCGGGAGACCGTCTGTCGCTGCGGCACCTGCTGGCAGATTTTCCGATCGCGGTTCTGGTGCAACCCTCTCCGTTTGCCGCCTGACGGAACCCGGCTGCCCGACGGATTCCGACGCGGAGGTGCGCCAGTATCGCATTCGGCGAGGAGCCGGCGCGGCGTGTTCCTTGACACTCTCCAGGGCATCGGGATAGATCCAGACATCCTGCCGGGCGGCGGAAGTCCGGGGGTGTAGCTCAGTCGGTTAGAGCGCCGGCCTGTCACGCCGGAGGCCGCGGGTTCGAGTCCCGTCACTCCCGCCACCTGCCGCCCTGAACGCACGCCGCGAGGTTCGCGTGTCCCCTCTGCTGAACGAGTACCTGCCCATCCTGATTTTCATCGGCCTGGCGGTCGTCATCGCCGGTGCCGCGATCGGGGCGTCTTACATCGTGGCCGGCGAACGCCCGGACCCCGAGAAGAACGCCCCGTACGAATGCGGCTTCGAGGCGTTCGAGGATTCGCGCGGCAAGTTCGACGTCCGCTTCTACCTTGTGGCCATCTTGTTCATCATCTTCGACCTGGAAGTGGCCTTTCTCTTTCCCTGGGCCGTAGCGCTCGGAGATATCGGGGTTTTTGGCTTCTGGTCGATGATGCTTTTCCTCGCAATCCTGACCGTTGGATTTATATACGAGTGGCGGAAGGGAGCCTTGGAATGGGAATAATTGTCCCCCCCGGGTCGAATGATCCGGCGGTGCCAAAGGGCGGCGACGTTGACCAGCTCTGGCAGGGTGTGAACGACGCGATCCAGGAAAAGGGCTTCCTGCTGACGCAGGTCGATAATCTGGTCAACTGGGCGCGCGCGGGTTCGATGTGGCCGATGACGTTTGGCTTGGCCTGCTGCGCCATCGAGATGATGCATGCCTATGTCAGCCGGTATGATCTCGACCGCTTTGGCGTGGTGCCGCGGCCGAGTCCCCGCCAGTCCGATGTGATCATCGTCGCCGGCACGCTGACCAACAAGATGGCGCCGGCCTTCCGCCGGGTCTATGACCAGATGGCGGAGCCGCGCTACGTGATCTCGATGGGGTCGTGCGCCAATGGCGGCGGCTACTATCATTACTCCTATTCGGTGGTGCGCGGTTGCGATCGGGTAATCCCGGTCGACGTGTATGTACCCGGCTGTCCCCCGACGGCGGAGGCGCTGGTCTACGGCGTGCTGCTGTTGCAGAAGAAGATCCGGCGCACCGGAACATTGTGGCGTTAGCAATCACAAAAGCTCGCAGGACATCATGGATCTGGCACTTCGCGATCTTGGCGAGTACGTGCAGGCAGCGCTGCACGAGGCTGTTCTGTCGGTGGACACCGGCCGCGACGAGTTGTGCATTCTGGTGAAGACGCCGGCGTTGCCGCGCGTCCTGAGGTATCTGCGCGACGACGTCAATTGTCAGTTCAAGCAGTTGATGGACGTCTGCGGCGTCGATTATCCCGGCCGCGCCGAGCGGTTCGAGGTCGTCTACAATCTGCTGAGCCTGACGCACAACCGGCGCATCCGGGTGAAGGTCCGCACCGACGAGAGGACTCCGGTGCCGACGGTGACCAGTGTTTTCAACTCGGCCGGCTGGTGGGAGCGGGAGGCTTGGGACCTTTACGGGATCCTGTTCCTCGAACATCCGGATCTCCGGCGCATCCTCACCGATTACGGCTTCGAGGGGCATCCCCTGCGCAAGGATTTCCCG
>DAIQPV010000201.1:0-6312 GCA_036787145.1 Rhodospirillales bacterium | reverse complement strand
CGGTTCCGCGACCGCTACGATGCGATCCTGGCCGCACACGATGAGACCGAGGAGAGGATCGAGAGCGTCCGTGGCTCGCCCTACCGCCGGATAGAGCGTCTCCACCATGACTACATCGAAGCGCAACGGCAGGATGTGCAGAGGCTCCTCGACCAGTTGGACGAAATCGAACGGCAACGCCAGGACATGCCCGAGGCCACCCCGGCCGAGGAGAAGCCGCTTACCCTCCGCGACGGGGTGAACTGAACCCCAGGCGTGCGGCATCAGGAGAGTCGAGAAGCTGCCGCAGATATTGCCGGCTGCGGCAGGCGGGCGCGCCCTTCACGCCGCCGACCGCCGGCAGAGCCCCCGCGCCGAACAGTTCGTCGAGCAGCAGGTGCAGCCCGGCGAGATCGTCGACATCATACCAGGGTGGCAGCCGCGTCACCGGCAGGCGCAGCGCCGCAGCGGCGCGCACGGTCTGCTGGAACACGTGCGGGGTGCTCCAGGAGATGTGCCGGAACACCTGCGCGTGAGCCTGCTTCAGACCGATCAGGTAGTAGCCGCCATCGAGAGCGGGTCCGAGCACCAGCCGGTCGCCAGGGCGCGCCAACGCGGCAGCCGCCGCCTCCAGAACCGCTCCCGGCAACGTCGGGCTATCGGAATTGAGCAGGCAGACGGCGCCATGGCCGCTGTCGAACAGGTCCCGGGCGGCGGCGATGAGGCGCGCCTCCAGGCTGTCACCGCGCTGCGCCAGCAACGAGAAGCCGGCCGGCAGCAAACCCTCGAACGCCGCTTCGGCGCCGGCCGGCGTGAAGACCGCGAGGCCGCGAGTGGCCAGGGTTGCCGGCAGTGAGGCGATGACAGCGCCGACGTCGGCAATGAAGCAACCGGACAGCGCCGCCGCCTCTTCGCCGCTCAGGGGCGGTGTCAGGCGTGTCTTGCTCGCTCCCGCCTTCGGCGCCTTGCACATGATGCCGAAAGCGATGCTCCCGGTCGCCGCCCGGCCACCTCTTAGCGAGCGGGAGAGGGGCAGGCGGAGTCTCAAGCCCAGATGCGGAAGTCGAGATGGCTGAAGATATTGTCCATCGTCTCCAGTGCGCCAAGGCGCTGCTCGTCGACCCTGCCGCCCTCGACGTCGTCGGCCAGCGCGTGGAAGCGGGCAAGGTGATCACGCACCCGGCCTTCGGCGTACTCCACGCTGGTCCCGGTCTTCATGATGAAGGGCCAATCCGAAGCCTGAGCCAGCAGGAGCGACCGTCCGGCCTGCGCAAGCGCCCGATCGGCCAGCGAGCGGGGCTCGACCTCGATATGCTTTCGGGCGAGCTCATGCATCCGGCCTGCGGCATCGTGCAGATGACGGTAAATCCAGTCGTGTCCTGGATTGAGCCAGAAGGATCTATAGCCCTTCTCACCCCAACTCGCCGCCGATGGACGCGTCTGCTGCGGCGTGCCGTGGCGCGCGAGGTACTGCCCCGGCGTCATCAGCTCCACCGTCTTCTGGTCGTAGACCAACTTGCGGATGACGTAGTCGAGCCACTGCGGTCCCTCGAACCACCAGTGGCCGAACAGCTCCGCGTCATAGAGAGCGGTGATGATGGGGGGGCGGTTCATATACGGCGCGCACCGCTCGACCATCTGAATCTGCCGGTTGAGGAAGTCCTCGGCATGGGCGTCGGCGCGCGCCCGCGCCTTCTCCGGCTCATACAGCTGCTTATCGTCAGTCCGGCCGGTGATGCGGTGATACTTGAAGCCGGTGAAGACGCGCGTCTGATGATCAAGGATGAACGGCCGGATGTATTCGAAATCCAGATCGAAGCCGATGTCCCGGTAGAAGTCCCGGTAGAAGGGATCGCCGGGATAACCCTCGTCGGCGCTCCACACCAGGCGCGAGGTGGCCGGGTCGCGCCCGAACGCCGCCGTCCCGTCATCACAGCCCAGCGGGGCGAAATAACCATACTCCGGCTTGGCCTCCGCATTCATGATCGCATGCGTATCGACGAAGAAGTACCGGGCGCCGGTCTCCGCGACCACTTCCTCCAGCCCGGGATAATAGCCGCATTCCGGTAGCCAGAACCCCGCCACCTGCCGGCCGAAGGTGTCGCGATAGACGTCGGCCGCGACCTGCAGTTGCGCACGCACGGCGGACGGCTGGGTCTTCAGAATCGGCAGGAAGCCATGCGTCGCGCCGGCGGTGACGATTTCCAGAACCCCCTTGTCCTGCAGCCGGCGGAAGGCGCCGATCAGGTCGCGGCGGCAGGTCTCCTCGTAATACTCGCGCGTTTCGTAGAGCAGGCGGCGGTACATCCGGGCCACTTGCAGCGTTGCCGGGCTCCCCTGGGTCCGGAGAATCTCTTTGTCTCCCAGGGCCTCCATTTTGCCCAGATGCGCCAGATAGCGTTCCTGGAGGAAGGGATCGCGCAGCATGGCGATCAGCGGCGGCGAGATCGATAGCGTCAGTCGGAACGGAACCCCGTCGGCGACCAGCCCCTCGAACACGCGGAGCAGCGGAACGTAGGTGTCAGTAATCGCCTCGAACAGCCAGGTTTCCTCGAGAAAGCTTTCGTATTCGGGATGCCGGACGAATGGCAGATGGGCGTGGAGGACAAGAGCGAGATAACCTCGAGCCGCGGCCATGACCTTCCCCTCAATCCGATGTCTCGCCGTCGCCCTCGACGAGCAGCGACGACAGGACAAGGGCGCCGTTCGGCAACGGCCGCGTGATGGAGAAGCTGCCGTCGGGTCGCAAGGCCACTGGCCGTCCGAACAACTGTAACCGCTTTCCCGGACGCACGCGGCCGAAGATATGCAGCTCGGCGTTGATCTCGAACTCCACGGTTTCGCGGCCAAGGGCGTAGCTGGAAAGAGTGAGCACGTTCTCCAACGGCAAGCCCTGTGGCGGGTCGGCAGCCGGTTCGTCTCCCTCGGGCACGTGCCGGACCTGCGCTGCCGGGGGTTCCCCGTCCTCCCTGGACTCCGCCGGCCCGTCGCGTTCTTCCGCAATGGGAGGCGCGTCAGCCGGCAGAAAGCCGCCGATCAGCCCCTCCGGAACGTACTCGCCCGGTTCGGTGGGCGGAGGCGGAAACGAGAGCCGAAGCGGTCGCGATGGGTCCAAAGGTGCCGACGGGGAGCCCTGTGCATCTGTCGAGGCTTCAGGGATCGCAGCGTTCGCCACGTCCGCCGAAGTTTCGGGATGCGCCGTCTTCTCAGCCCCGTCGAGGGTGGGAAGCGGATCGTACGCTCCCGCCTCTGACGGCGGCAGCGGGAACGGATGCATCAGCGGCTTCCCCCCCTCGGCCTGAGCCAAAGCGGGCGATACCGTAGCTGGAGGCGAAGCGGCGTTTGCCGGACCGTCGCCCGGCGGTGGGGCCAGCCGCTCTGCCGGGCCGATATTCGGCAGCCTGACCGTTGCGGGACCGGCCAGCGCCCGCAGGGTGCCGTCGGCCCCCCGTAAGCCGAGCGTGCCGCTGTAGCTGCGCGGCTCGCCCCAGATCTCCACGTACTGCCGCCCCTGCAAGCCGACCACCTCAACGTCGAAGGCGGCGGAGTCGCCGTTGCCGTCCGACTGGTCGATGCACAGCACCATCGGCGCGCAATCGCCCTCGGCACCGAGATCGCGGCGAGCGCGCTCGATCTCATCGGCCGCGAGGCCCCAGAACGCATGAAGGTGCCTGGGATCGACATCGATCAGAACCAGTTGCGGCGTTCGCATCGGCCGTGGAAAGGCTGCGCGAACCTCTTCCGCCACCCTGCGCAGAAAGTCGGGCGTTGCCGTTGCCAAAGCCGGCCGCACCGCCTTGCCCATACGCTCAGACGTCTTGCTTTCCGCCTGCAAAAAAACCTCCCGCTCGGTGCTAAGGCCACAATCTGGCACCGCCCCTCCCCATTTGACGCTCTTTAAGTCCATGCAGATACACCTAATCGCCTCGCGTCGGCAATCTTCGCCGCTGCAACCAGTGATGATAGGACGTTTACCCACGACGGACGGCGCCTTGCCCGAAAAACCCGACGCCGATAGGGGTTGTAACGGCAAGCGTGCCCTTTCGTTCCTCCACTGAAACTGCCAGAGTTGCTTCACCTGCTCGTTCGCCCGGAAGAGTCAGACTCATGATCCAAACCATCGAAATGAACGCCGGCCTGGAGCCGGGCCTGCGCTTTGCGTGCCTGCTGAACGGTGCCGGCGGCTGTTGCGATCTGGACTGGCAAGGCGTCGAGACCTGGCGGCCGGAAGATGGCTTTCTCTGGATCCATCTGGAGCGGGACGTTCCCGAGGCTATGTCCTGGATCAACGAGCACAGCGCTGTGGGCCCCCTCGTCGCGCAGGCGCTGCTGGATGAGGAATCCCGGCCGACCGTCGAATCGTTCGACGGCGCCCTGCTGCTGGTCCTGCGTGGCGTGAACCTGGCTGCGAAGGATGAGGTGGAACTTGTGCCCATTCATGTCTGGATCGACCAGCATCGCGCCATCACGCTGCGCGACAAGCAGCACTCCCTGAGTGCGCTGCGGGATATCCGGATCGCACTGCAGGCCAGCAGGGGTCCGCGCCGGGCGGGTGGCCTGCTGGTCCAGATCTGCGAGAAGATCGTCCGTGACACCGGGCCCGGCATCGAACAGATGGACGACGAGGTGGAACAGCTTGAGGATCGTTTGCTGGAGAGCGTATCGTCGGATGCGCGTCGAACCCTCGCCGAGCTTCGGCGCCGCGCGGTTCATCTTCGTCGTTATCTCGGCCCGCAGAGGGAAGCTTTGATCCGCCTGCAAACCGAGGACACGCGGCTGCTCGACAGGAGCGACAGGTTGCGGCTGCGGTGCGTGATCGACAGCGTGATCCGTCACCTGGAAGATATGGACGCGCTCCGCGATCGGACGACCATCCTGCACGAAGATCTCGCTGCACAGGTCTCTGAGCGGATTGCCCAGACCTCCAATAGGCTGACAGCGGTGGCGGCGCTGTTGCTGCCGCCGAGCCTGGTGGCCGGCATGCTCGGTGCAAACATCGGCGGGATCCCCGGCCAGGAGAGCCCCCTGGCGTTCTGGGAGATGAGCCTGGTCATGGTTTTCCTGATGCTTGTGCAGGGGCTTGTGCTGCGCCGGATCGGCTGGCTGTAGAGGCCATTGTCCATGGATAGACGGTCGCCGCAGCCCCTGGCCACCGGCCAGTCCGGTCGCTTCCGACAGTCCAGGAGCACCATTTATCTTATGTGCCTGGCTTTCGGCGTCATCGTCGCCGGCTGCCGGGATGAACCGGGTGCTGCGCAAGGTCAGCGACCGCCGCCGCCCGCGGTCATCGTTGCTCCGGTGCAGCGGGTCGATATCAATCCCAAGATCGAGTACGTCGGCCAGACGGTCGCGGTCGATACCGTGGACCTGCGCGCCCGCGTCCAGGCGACATTGGTTCGCCGCGACTTCGTCGAAGGCGATGATGTCGCTGCCGACGCGCTGCTTTTCGGGCTGGAGCGCGATCCTTTCGAGGCGGAGGTCGATGCCGCCGCGGCACGGGTTGCCGAAGAGCGCGCCGCCGTCGTGCGCACCCGCCGTGACCTGGAAAGAGCCCGCACCCTGTTCGGCCAGGGGAACGTCAGTCAGCAGACTCTCGACCGGGCGATTTCGGATCAGCAGCAGGCGGAGGCGCTGCTGCGGGGAAGCGAGGCCGAACTCCGCCAGGCACAGATCAATCTCGGCTATACCCGCGTCACCGCGCCATTCAACGGGCGGATCGGACGCTCCTTATACAGCGTCGGCCAATGGGTCGGGCCGGACAGCGGCGTGCTCGCAACCCTTGTGAAGCTCGACCCGATCTATGTCCTCTTCAATGTCAGCGAACAGCGCTACCTGAATTACCGCCTGGGGGTCGAGCAAGCACTCCGCGACGGGACTGCCACGCCGCAGTATGTTCCCCAGTTGCGGCTCTCCAATGGGGTCGACTTCGGTCATGCCGGACGGCTGACGTTCGTCGATAACACTGTCGATCCGAGCACCGGGACGATTGCGGTGCGGGCAGAGTTTCCCAATCCGCAAAGGCTGCTGGTTCCGGGCCTTTTCGTGACGGTCGTCCTGGAGCAGGCAGAAGCGAAGCCCGCCCTGTTGATCCCGCAGGCGGCGGTTCAGGAGGATCAGGGGGGCCATTTTGTGCTCGTGGTTAACAACGAAAACCTCGTAGAGGTCCGCCGCATCGAGGCGGGCGCCCGCCTCGGCGTCCGCTGGGAGGTCACGTCCGGACTTGCCGAGGGCGAACAGGTGATCTGGGAGGGCCTCCAGAAGGTGCGGCCCGGAGCCCAGGTCGCTCCGACGGTCAAGACGCCAGCCCTTCCGACGGGTTGACCGGATGCTGAG
>DAIQPV010000200.1:0-6315 GCA_036787145.1 Rhodospirillales bacterium | reverse complement strand
CAGCTTGACGTCCGGGTAATCGGTGGGCGCGGCAATGGTGAGCGGCGCCGCCGCGGCTGCATCACCGTCCGAAGCCGACGTTGTGCTGGTTGAGAAGCAGAGGGCGCCAGCCGCGATGCCTAGGATAGCCGATAGCAATCGAACTGACATCTTCTCCTCTCCATATAAAACAGCAGACTGAGGGATTCGGTTGCTCTGAAAAAGTTATCCTCTCAGCCGCAGCATTGCCTTTGATTATACACTAATTAGGCAACATCGCCAATGCCGGGTATTGCCTGCTGATGAACTCATGCGAAGACTGGCTACTTCGTCACGGCAATATCGAAGTCAAGGCAGATCGCGACCGCAGCAGCGGTCGCGGCTTCCCGCTTCGCCGGCTACGGCACGTCCAGATCGCGCATGATCGCGACGAACTCTGCCTGCGATCGGCCGCCACCAGCGCGCGGATTGCGCCCCTTCCTGACCGATGGGGGAAACACGGCGCTGGTTGTGGTCATGGCCGGCGAATTGCACCATGTTGCCACAAGGGACACAAAAGCGCAGGGCGATCGGCAGCGCCGTTATCGTGGTGCGTTCCGCGGTCGCTCAACACACCCTGCAACCGACGTCGAGGGGGCTGACGCATCGATGTTCAAATTGCTGGAGCCGCACTTTTCTATTGCGCAAGCAGAGCTTGATCAGATTTCCGACATCGCCACAACCATCCACGCCATCCACAACGAGCGCGGCACGCCGGAAACCGTCTATCATTACACCACCAGCCCCGGCCTGATGGGCATTATTGACCACGCAAAGCTCAGGGCGTCGCACATCGCCTTCATGAACGACGCCAAGGAATACGCCTACGGCGCCGAGCTGCTGAACAAGATCATTACCGAACGGATGACGCCCGAAACCAGGCACGAGGGCATCATCGAAGTCATCTATCAGTTCATCCGGCCCGAGAAATTCAGTCTCGCCCACTACATGCCCTGTTTCGTCGCCTGCTTCACCAGCAAGCGGGACGACCTGAGCCAATGGCGGGCCTATGGCGGCGGCGAAGGCGGCTTCGCCATCGGCTTCGACACGGCCGGCCTGCTGAAGGCGTTCAAGGGAAAGCTCTGTTATGCGTCCTACGTTCTTTATGACCCGCGCAAGCAGCACGAATACGCCGAGGTTCTCATCAACAAAACGATGGATCTCTACAACCGGCACCTGGCGGCGCATCCCGGCGACGACGGCTACAGCGAGCGATGGTACGAAGCCTGGCGCGCCGTCGCCTCGTGCCTGGCGCCGCTGGTGAAGTATCCGGCCTTTCTCGGCGAGGACGAATGGCGCATCGTCTATATCCCGGCGTCGCCCAGCGAGTTTCATTTCCACGACAGCGTCACCTCGATCCGGCCGTTCGTCGAGGTCGAGATCGATCCGGGCACGCTGATCAAGGAGGTGCTGGTCGGCCCCGGTCCGTCCAAGGATCTCAACAAGATCGCGCTGGACATGCTGCTGGGCAAGAAGGGCATCTCGGTCTGCAACATCGAGATCTCGCAGATCCCCTATCGGGTGGCGTGAGCGGGCATTCGGCGGGCGACCTTCCCCCTTTTGAGCGTTAGAGTGGCCCTGAGCGCAGCATGCGACATGCCGCTTGCGTTTATATAAGTAACCCTATAGACATAATTCTGATGGCACGATCATGGAGACCTGAGGTGAACGAATTGACTCCGGCGGCAACGCCCGCCGCAGGCCGGATCGTCGAAACGATCTTCGCCAAGGCAACGACCCTGACGCCGGGCGCGCGGCGCCCCGCTGTCGAATGCGTGACCAGGACACTGAACCTGCGGAGCGTCGCGCTTGCCGTGGGCCTGGCTCTTGTCCTGTTGCTCAATGGGAAAGCCGCCGGCGCCGCCGGCGCCACCCCAAACGTGGTGCTCTTTCTGGCCGACGACGTGGGCTACCACGACTTGAGCATCACCGGCGGCCCGGTCCGGACGCCGAACCTTGAGCGGCTCGCGCGCGAAGGCACCCAGCTCACCAACTTCCGCGTCTCCGCCGAGTGCATCCCGACTCGCGCGGCCCTGCTGACAGGCCTTTACCCGCAGCGTCTGTCGAACGACGGAACACTCGACTGGGTACAGCACGGAAAGCCCGGCAGGCTGCCGGCATGGCCGGTGACCCTGGCCGAGACCCTGCGGGAGACGCACGGCGGGCGCATCATCGTCGGCAAATGGCACCTCGGCCCCAATGAAGCGCAGCACCCGCTGAACAATGGCTTCACCCATTTCCAGGGCATCAAGGGATCCGAGAGTGACATGAATTATCCCGTCTGGTGGAAAAACTGGACAAAGCTAGACCCGCATCAGTATGTCACGACCTACACCACCGACGTTGTCATTAAGACCCTCCGGCAGCAGAACAACGACCTGAACAAAGCCGCATTTGTCTACGTCCCCTACCAGGCGGCGCATTCGCCCTTCGCGTTGCCGGGCGATCCGAAAGGCACGAACGACCGGGCCAAGCGGCCCGAGATGCTCCGCATCGTCGATCGCGAGATCGGCAAGATCATGGACGAGGTGCGCTCGCTGCGCCGCCCCACCCTGGTGCTGTTCCTTTCCGACAACGGCTCGCAGGCCTACGTCGAGAACGCGCCATTCCGCGGCCACAAACGCGATCTCTATGAGGGCGGGCTGCGTGTGCCGGCGATCATCTGGATGCCGGGCACCGTGCCGGACCGCCACATCATCGACGACGTCGTGGACGTCAAGGATGTGCTGCCCACCGTCGCCGACATCACCGGCGCACGAGCGCCGGCCGACCTCGATGGCCGATCGATTGTGCCGCTGATCAAGGGCGGCCACCTCCCCGAGCGGACGTGGTTCTGGAAAGACCGATATGACGGATTTGCCGCGTTGCGCTACCCCTGGAAAATGCACCAGAAAAAAGGCGGCGGGGTCGAGCTCTACAACCTTGCCCGAGATCCGGGGGAGGCCCGGAACCTCTCTTCGGAAGCTTCTGGCCCGCGCGAGTCGCTCGTCGCACAGTTGGCGGATTGGCGGCGGGAGGTGGGGCGGTAAGCGACTGCCGAGCGGGGCGATGCAACCTTCGGGAACGGTCGGATGCCTGTCAACCGCCTCCCAGGCTGTCCCAGCAGCCGGCCGATCCGGGGGCTTGCGCTAACCGCTCCGCAGCGCCCGGCGTGACTTTCCAGGGGTCACGCCGGGCTTTTCTTTTGCAGGTCCGGCGGATTTGCCGTTCCTGACGACCGGGGCATCCCGGCACGAGACATCCGTCGATCCCGCCGTTCTAAGCCCGCGCCGGCTCAGCCCCTGCAGCGATCGAGTCCGGCATTTGGGGAACGGGCGAGGACATGCTCGGGGCATGCTCGTCGGCGGTGGCGCGCATCAGCCAGATGCGGGCGCGCGACAGGTCGCCGTGCTCCGCTTCCTCGAGCTCCGCCATCAGCCGGCAGACCCGCGGCGTCGCGTTCTCTCCGGCGACGGACTCCAGGTTGGAGCGGGCTTCTCCCCACAGCCGCGCTTCCAGCGCCGCGACGGCGATGGCAATGCGGCTCTCCACATGATCGGGATTGAACGTCGCGAGGCGCTGTGCGGCCTTCACTTTTGCCAGGGCGTCGTGAGCCTGGCGTGCGTCCCAATACAGCTCTGCCAGGTCAGGGTCGGGTTGAACCGCCCAAGCCTTTTCCACCACGTCGGCGGCACGGCCATGCCGACCGGCCGCGATCAGCAGCCGGACATAACGCGCCGCCGCGGGCGGATACCCGGTGTCGGCCTGATAGGCCTTCTTTGCCAGGGACAGAGCGGCATCGCCCGTTCCCGACTCGCTCTGCCGGAGCAGAATCTCGGCGCGCTCGCGCGGCGCCGCCGAGGGAGGAAGAAGATGCAGCGACACCCGCTGCTTCAGCGTCGCCTCGGCATCGCCCCACAGTCCCGCCCGCTTCTGCAGATCGTAAAGCGTCGCAACCACCCACTCGCTCTTCGGATTGAGCTGATAGGCCCGTTCCGCCAGGCGCAACGCCTCCTCCCAGTCCTGTCTCTTGATGGCCTGCGACAACAAGCCGCGAACGCCGAGAAACTCCGTGTCGCTGCGTTCCCGCATGCTGGTGAAAAACCGTTGCGCCGCCTGATCGTCCCCTTGCAGCTGGGCCGCCTGGGCCGACAACAGCATCGTCAACGACCGTCCGTCGAGCAGTGTCTCGGCGCGGCGCGCCTGTCGCCGTGCGGTCTCGGCATCGCCCGCCGCGACCGCGACCAGGCCCCGGCTGAGCGCCTCGAATCCCAGCCGCTGCCGGCGCTCCCGCCGTCCTTTGTCGATCAGCCGCGGCGCCCGCCGCACGGTCCACCACAGGCGATACAGCAAGGCGGCAACGCCCATGAGCACCAGCAGGGCCGCGACGAAGACGCCGAAAGACGTATCGACCCGCCAGTCGTGCCAGTTGAGGGAGACCGTCGCCGGAAGTTCCGCCAAGGTCGCCGCCGCCCAGGCCACACAGCCGAAAAGAACGGCAAGGATGATCCAGCGCAACATGGGTCAGCCCCCCGCCGCCGACAGCCGGACGAGCGCCCGCTGCTGTAGTGTTGCCAGCAATCGCTCCGCCTCCAGTCGGCTTCGGGCAAGCTGCAACCAATCCGCGGCAGCTTCGGCCGGCGGACCTTGCAGTTCGTCCAGCGCTTTGACCGCGGTCTGCAGGTCTCCTCCGAACACGGCTGACTCGGCCCGGGCAAGGATGCCGTCGACGCCCTCGTTCGCCATTGCGGACGGCCCTGTCCGCCGAACCGTCACCAGCGACGTCAGCCGATTGACGACCTTGTCCGTCCAGGCATCACCTTCAGCGACCGGTTCGGCACGGGCAACCGCCGCAGCCGTTTCCGGAAAGCTGGCCCGTAACGTCGCCAACGTGGGAATGCCGGAGCTCGCGTAGTTTTCGAGGGAGGCCGCTGCCTGTGCGATTTCGGGATCATCCCCGCCCATCGCCCGGACCGCGGCCAGCTGGCGCACGAAATCACCTCCGCCTTCGGCCGCCTGGACGAGCTGGCCGACGGCGAGCACGGTTGTCGAAACCTTCGAAGCCGCATCGCGCGCCGCGGCGGTCGTCACCTCCAGCGAACGCACCTGTTGCGCCAGGCTGGTGGCGTTTGCCGCCTGACTTTCGAGGCGGGAGATCCGCTCGCCAAGTTGCGCCACCAGTTCGGCATCGCTCTGCCCTGCCCGGCCAGCCATATCTTCCACCGACCGGCTGAGCTGGCTGACACTGCGCTCAAGCGCGTCAAGGCGTGGCTGCATGCCGGCAAGCTGCTGACGCAGCTTCGTCTCCCGCGCATCCAGGTCGCCCAGCGCCGCGTCGATTTCGGCCTGCGGATCAACCAGCGGGGCCTGCTGGGCCTGCTGCGCTTGTTGCTGGCGGGGCTCGAAATAGAAAAACCACGCGGCAGCGGCTCCCGCCGCAACCAGCACCAGCGCAGCCAGCACCCAGGCGAGAGCCCCGCCGCCTCCGCGTCCGGTCGGAGCGCCGGACGGCGCTGGGTCCGCCGGCGATGCGTCTACCGGCGATGCCCCCCCCGATGAACCCCACGGCTCGCCTGACCGGGATGACGGTCGCTCGGCCGCAGAGGATGCCGCGCCCGGTACTGGCGCTGTCGGCCCCCCGTCCTCGGGTCGCGGATCATTCTTTTCATCACTGATCATGCCACCGGTCCCGACATCGCTGTTCTGGCTGTTAAAAGAGAGAGTACCCACGAATGCGCCGCTCGACGAGAGCGAATCCGCGGCGGCCCCATTCTCAAAGGATTTCAGCGCATCCGCAGTTCCTCCCAAGTCGAGGTCGATGGCGTCGAGAAGCCCTGCCTGCGTCGGCTCCGGCGCGGTCACGATCCGCCGCCACGGCAAGGCACTGACCGCGTCCGCAACGTTGCGGCTGAGACAGTGGGCGCTCATTCCGGCGGCGGTGTGCGACAGATCCTCTGCCGCAAGAAGCCGCACCAGTGTCTTTGCGGTGCGTGGCGAAAACAGCACCACCCCGTCCACCTCCCGTGCCCGGATGCGCGCCACCAACCCCTGAGACAGCGTCTGGGCACCACGGGCGTCGTAGAGCACGACACGACGGCAGTCGAAGCCGCAGGCGCCGAGCGCACCTGCGAGGTCCCCGGCGACGGCGCTGGATGCCACATGCAGCAGCGCGCCATCGCGCGGATTCAGCCGGGTCTTCACGAGCTCGGCCAGATCCGCGACATCGCCCGACGCGCTCGCGACCTCGGTGAAGCCGGCTGCCCGTGCCGCCCGCGCTGTTGCGTCCCCGACACTCAGCAGCGGCAGGTGGCGTTCGCC
>DAIQPV010000199.1:3610-6317 GCA_036787145.1 Rhodospirillales bacterium | reverse complement strand
TGTTGGCGCGGGGTGCGACCCGCCCCGCTGCGGAAACCTGGTCGGACAGCGTGCATCTCTTGCTGATCTGGGCGGGCGTAGGCCTCGTCGGTCTGGTCGCCACCATCCTCGTCTCGCTGAACGCCGACCGGCTGGCGCACCGGCGCCGGCTGGCGGCGATGCACCTCTATTTCCAGCACGTGCTCAGCCTGCCGGTGGCCTACCACGCCGAGTCGCACTCCGGCCGGATGCTGAAGATCATGCTGAGCGGCGTCGACAGCCTGTTCGGCATCTGGCTCGCCTTCTTCCGCGAGCACCTCGCCACCTTCGTCGCCATCCTGGTGCTGCTGCCGCTGTCGCTCACCCTGAACTGGCGGCTCGGCCTGCTGCTGGTGGTGCTGATCGCGATCTTCGCGGTGCTGACGGCGCTGGTGATCGGCCGCACCGAACGCGCCCAGGGGCAGGTGGAGGAATACCATGCGCGCCTCGCCATGCGCGCCGGCGACGCGCTCGGCAACGTGCCGCTGATCCACAGCTATGTGCGCCTGGCCGCCGAGGGCCGCGCGCTGGCGTACACCATGCGCCGGGTGCTGGCGGCGCAGTACCCGGTGCTGAACCTGTGGGCGGTGGTCAGCGTGCTGACCCGCGCCGCCTCGACGATCACCGTGATCGCCATCTTCCTGCTCGGCACCTGGCTCAACCTGCAAGGCCAGGCCAGCGTCGGCGAGATCGTCAGCTTCATGGGCTTCGCCACGATGCTGATCGGCCGGCTCGACCACGCCATGGGGTTCGTCTCCCGCCTGTTCTTCCAGATGCACGGCATCGCCCTGTTCTTCGGCGTGCTCGATACGGAATCGACGGTAAAGGAGAAGGCGGACGCGGTCGCCGTCGGCCGGGTGCGCGGCGACGTCGAGTTCTACCACGTGGATTTCGCCTACGAGGCCACCAACGTGCCGGCGGTGCGCGACCTGACGTTCTCGGTCAAGGCGGGGACGACGGTGGCGCTGGTCGGCTCGACCGGTGCCGGCAAGAGCACGGCGATGGCGCTTTTGCACCGGCTGGCCGATCCGCAGGGCGGCACCATCCGCATCGACGGCATGGACATCCGCGACATGACGCTCGACTCGCTGCGCCAGAACATCGGCGTCGTTTTCCAGGAATCCACCATGTTCTACCGGACGATCGGCGAGAACCTGCGCGTCGGCCGGCCAGACGCGACCGAAGAGGAACTGATCGAGGCGGCGAAGCTGGCCGAGGCGCACGACTTCATCGTGCGCCAGCCGAAGGGCTACGACACCCGGGTCGGCGAGCGCGGCATCACGCTCTCGGGCGGCGAGCGCCAGCGCATCGCGATTGCTCGCGCCCTGCTCAAGGACCCGCCGATCCTGATCCTCGACGAGGCGACCAGCGCGCTCGACGCCGCCACCGAGGCGCGCGTGCACCGGGCGCTGCAGCGGCTGATGGAAGGCCGGACCACCTTCATCATCGCGCACCGGCTCTCCACCGTGCGCGAGGCCGACCTGATCCTTGTGTTCAGCCGCGGCCACGTGGTCGAGCGCGGCAACTTCGTCGAACTCCTCGCCCGCAACGGCACCTTCGCCGACCTCGTCCGCACCCAACTCGGCCACCCGGCGGGTGAGGGGGCGGGGAGCGCCTGAACCGGCGAAGCCGCCGTTGAGATATTCGTCATGCGCGGGCTTGTCCCGCGCATCCACGTCTTCAACGCCGTCCGTGCTCCCGCAAAGGCGTGGGTGGCCGGGACAAGCCCGGCCATGACGGGGGTGCGGGCCGCCGCTACTTTCCTCGTCATGCGCGGGCTTGACCCGCGCATCCACGTCTTCGGCACCGGGCTGTGCTCCGGTAAAGGCGCTTGCGCCGTGCTCACGGTAGACGTCATGGAGATGCGATGCCGGGTGGCTGGGTCTACATCATCACCAATCGACCGAACGGGACGCTCTATCTCGGCGTGACCAGCGACCTTGCGCGCCGCATCGGGGAGCATCGCGAGGGGGTTGCCGAGGGGTTCAGCAAGCGCCACGGTCTCAAGCGGCTGGTCTGGATCGAGCGCCACGAGGATATCCGCACCGCGATCCAGCGGGAGAAGACGATGAAGCATTGGCCGCGCGCCTGGAAGGTGCGGCTGATCCTGGCGGCCAACCCGGCCTGGGAGGATCTTTATCAGCATCTCGGATGAAAGGCGTGGATGGCCGTGACGAGCACGGCCATGACGAAGGGCGGTGACCTTTTTGGTCATGCGCGGGCCGCGCCCGTCGCCGGCGGCAAGACATGGATGGCCGGAACAAGCCCGGCCATGACCGGGGTGCGGGCCGCACGCTACCCTCTTTCGTCATGCGCGGGCTTGACCCGCGCATCCACGTCTTCGACGCCGAGCTGTGCTCCGGCAAAGGCGTGGATGGCCGTGACAAGCACGGCCATGACGATGTCGTTCTACCGCCCCTTTGCCGCCGCCGCCTCAGAACTTCTGAGCAGTGCCCTCGTCTCAGCCAAACTGCGCGTCGCCTTTTCGAAGTAGTAAGGTGTGTCTTCTGGCGTGTAGACCGATAGGGCTTCTTCGTAAGCGAGCACGGACTGGCGTAGCACTTCAGCGTTATTTTCTCGTTGACCGAGCACGCACAGAACGATCCCGAGATTTTCCTGTGTCCACGCCCACTGCAGCGGCACCCGCTCGCGCGTCCTTTCCTTGAGCGCCTCCCGATAGGCGGCAACC
>DAIQPV010000199.1:0-3510 GCA_036787145.1 Rhodospirillales bacterium | reverse complement strand
GCGCGTTGCCGAGGTTGTTCTGCGTCGCAGCCCAGTCCAGCGGCACCCGCTCGCGCGTCCATTCCTTGAGCGCCTCCCGATAGGCGGCAACCGCCTCTTCCAGCCCCGCCGTCCCCGACTCCCGCTCGCCCAGCGTCTGAAGCGCGTTGCCGAGGTTGTTCTGCGTCGCAGCCCAGTCCAGCGGCACCCGCTCGCGGGGAAGTGCGATTAATGCCGACTGATAACTGTCCACCGCCTGTCGCAGCGGCTCGTCGCGCCCGGTTTGCTCGCCCAGCGTGAGTTGTGCCACTCCCAGCCAGATTAGAGTTTCGCCGCGCGCATCGTCGTTCCATCCCGGGCGGCCGGAGCTGTTCTTAATCAAAAGGTCCACGGCAGTGATGAACGGCGGCAGCCGGTTGGCGACGTAATGCCCTTGTTCGAAATCCGCCCAGCGCGCAGCGATGGCGAGGCGGAGCACCTTCGCCAGGTCCTCCCAGAAGACGTCTGGCAGGCTAACAGTGCTCCCGGTAACGGGCGCGATCTGATGACCGGCCACCTCCTGCGCGGTCGAAGAAGTCATGAGGAACAGCCGGGCGATCTTCCTGTCCTTGTCCAACATCTTGCCCCAGATCAGCACCGAGGCGCCGCTTTTCCGCAGGTAGTCGCGCGCCACCCCGGCGGCTTCGCTCTGCTGCACTTCGCCCATCCGTCCGTCGCTGGCGAGGGTGCGGTCTAGCGACAGGGTCTGGATACCCTTGAATTCGTTAAACAGCAGATCGAAGATTTTGTCCCCAAATGGGTCATTGCCATCGTCGCCGGCAATGCGGGCGACCATCACCGTAAAGCGCCGCGGGTCGGCCTTCGGCACCGGTTCACGGCCAATCAGCTCGACAACTGACGCGACGCCGGGCGATTCGCGGACCTTGTCCCAGTTAATCCAGACAAAGGCGCCAGCCGCGAGCACGGCGAGACCAATCAACCCCGGAACCCCAAAGCGACGATAGACCCACTGTCGCCCCAACTGGCTGAGGTCCGGTGTTTTCTCTGCCTCCACCATCCCGCGTCACCCCTCGCCGAGGCGCGTGCCCCCAATCTGGGATGATAGCGGAGTGGCCGAGCTGGGGAAACGGCCGGTGGCTACGTACCGACCGCCGCGAGATACAAATCTAAGCCGCCAAGCGTCGGTCCACCGGCTCGCCGGAGGCGCGGACGAGGCCCTCTGCTGCGGCCAGGGCGCCGGGGGTGAGTTCGAGGGCGAGGAAGCGGTGGCGGTCGACCGGGCCGGGGAGGGTGAGCCGCGCCACCGGGGCCGCCGCGAAGCCGAAGCGCTGGTAGTAGGGGCCGTCGCCGACCAGGATGACGGCGCCGTGGCCCAGTTGTCGCGCGGTGGCCAGCCCGCGCCGGATCAGCCGCCCGCCGAGGCCGGTGCCCCGGTGCCGCGCCTCCACCGCCACCGGCCCTAGCAGCAGGCCGTTGCAGCTCTCGCCCAGCCGCACGCGCCAGAAGCGCAGCGTGCCGACCAGCGTCTCCCCGCCGGCAGCGCTGTCGTAGGCGGCGAAGCTGAGGCCGTCCGCCGGCCTCCGGCCCTCGCGCAGCCGCTCGGCAGTCTTGGCGAAGCGCGCCGGCCCGAACGCCCGGTCGAGCAGCGCTTCCCGCTGCGGAGCCGCGCCCGGCGGCTCCGGTCCGATCCAGATCATCGTCGTTAAATTCCGTTTGTTGGCCGCGCGTCAGATGCAGTAGCAGCGCAGCGGCTCGAAGCCGTTGAAGGCCACCGAGGCATACGTCGCGGTGTACGCGCCGGTGGAGCGGATCTGCAGCCGGTCGCCGATCGAGAGATCCACCGGCAGCCGGTAATCCGCCTTCTCGTACAGCACGTCGGCGGAATCACAGGTCGGGCCGGCGAGGATCACCCGCTCGGCGCGGCCTCGTCGCTGGCTCTTGATCGGGTACTGGATCGCCTCGCCCTCGGTTTCGGCCAGCCCGCCGAACTTGCCGATGTCGAGGAACACCCAGCGACGGGCGTCGGCCGCCGACTTCTTGGCGATCAGCACCACCTCGGTCTGGATGATGCCGGCGTTGCCGACCATCTGCCGGCCCGGCTCGACGATCACGTCCGGGATGCGGTTGCCGAAGTGGCGCGCGATCGAGCGGCGGATGCACGCGCCATAGCGGCACAGCGTCGGGATGTCCCAGCGATAGCGGGCCGGGAAGCCGCCGCCGATGTTCAGCATGCCAAGCTCGACGCCGTCCTCCTCCAGCTCCCTGAACAGGCGCGAGGCTTCGGCGACGGCGGCGTCCCACTGGTGCGGATCGCGCTGCTGCGAGCCCACGTGGAACGAAATGCCCCAGGGCACCACGCCCAGGCCGCCGGCATCGCCCAGCAGCTCGCGCGCCATCTCCGGCGCGCAGCCGAACTTGCGCGACAGCGGCCACTCGGCGCCCTCGCCCGAAGTCAGGATGCGGCAGAAGACGCGGCTGCCGGGGGCCGCTTCGGCGATCTTCTCCAGCTCCGCCCGGCTGTCGAAGGCATAGAGGCGGACGCCGCGCGCGTAAGCCGCGGCGATGTCCGAGCGCTTCTTGATGGTGTTGCCGAACGAGATGCGCGAGGCATCGGCGCCGGCCGCCAGCACCAGGTCGATCTCATTGAGGCTGGCAGTGTCGAAATTGGCGCCGAGCTTCACCAGCAGATCGAGGATTTCCCGCGCCGGGTTCGCCTTCACCGCGTAGAAGATGCCGGCGTCGGGCATCGCCTGACGCAGCTTACGGAAGTTGGCGGCGACGACGTCGAGGTCAACGACCAGGCACGGTGTGGCGGGCTCCTGGTCGGCGAGGAAACGGGTGATCTTGCGGGTCATCTCGGGGTGCGTCCTTCTTGTCCAGGGCCGCTACAGCACGCGGAAGTTCTTGAATTGCCAGGGGCAGGCGGGATCGACGTTTTCGGGGAAGAGCACGCCCCGGCCGACCAGTGGCGTCCAGTCGGAATACTCACCGACCATGTCGCCGAGGTAAGGGACCGACACCTCCAGGCAGCGCACGTGGTCCAGTTCGTCCGGCTCGACCAGCCCGCTGCGGGGGTTCTCCAGCGCCCACACCATCCCGGCCAGCACCGCCGCGGTGACCTGCAGCGAGGTGGCGTTGTTGTAGGGGACGAGTGCGCGTGCCTGCTCGATGCTGAGGCGCGAGCCGTACCAGTAGGCGCCCTTGGCGTGGCCCATCAGCAGCACGCCGAGTTCGTCGATGCCGGACGTGATCTCGTCCATCATCAGCCGCTTCTCCGGCTGCAACTGCCAGCTCTTGCCGGCCAGCTCGTGCAGCGACAGCACGGCGTCGTCGCAGGGGTGATAGGCGTAGTGCACCGTCGGCCGGTATTCGACGCCGTGGCCGTTGGCGACGGTGTAGTAGTCGGCGATCGAGATCGACTCATTGTGGGTGACGAGAAAGCCGTGGAACGGCCCTTCCAGCGGCGTCCAGGTGCGCACCCGCGTGTCGGCGCCGGGGAGCTGCAGGTAGATGGCGGCGCCGCCGCCAAAC
>DAIQPV010000198.1:0-6334 GCA_036787145.1 Rhodospirillales bacterium | reverse complement strand
ATGCTGAAGGACAGCAAGCCGGTGTTTGTCTACGCGCTGTCAAACCAGCCGGAGCACAAGTTCCGTATCGCCTCTAATAAAACTCTGCCGCCCGGCGATCACGTCGTGCGGGTCAAGTTCGACTATGACGGCGGAGGGATCGGCGAGGGCGCGACCGCCACGTTGCTGGTGGACGAAAAGCAGGTTGCCCAAGGCAAAATCCCGCAAACAATCGGCGTCCGTTTCTCCCTCGACGAAACGTTCGACGTGGGAGAGGACACCGGTACGCCGGTCAGCGAGGACTATGCCGGTGCCATGCCCTATGCATTCTCCGGCACGCTCAAGCGCTTCGCCGTGGTTCTTGAACCAGAAAACCTGAGCGACGAGGAAAAGGCCCGTCTGCGCAAGGAACTCGCGAAGGCTCTTATGGCGGTGCAGTAGGGATTCGAGGAGCCAACCGCGGCTTTAAGGGGTCTCGATGCGCTATTTCCGCCGGGAGGCAGGAGCACTGCCCAATAGGCTGGCGGACACTTGGGCCGCCAGCCGACTTCCTGCCGTCGCGGCTTTGCTCCTGATCCCCGTCGAAAGTTACGCCCAGGAGCCGGTTGAGGATGCGCCAGCCGAAACGGCTGCCGCCCAGGGCAGCGATTTTGGTAGCGGTTTGTTGTCCGGACCGCGCTGGTCGCCGGAGCCTCTGACCGGCGACTGGTTCGGCGCGCGGTCGTGGCTCGCGGATCACGGCGTCACCGTCGGCATCAACGTCGTCAACACGGTGCAGGGCGTTGTCGGCGGCGGTCGCAACGAGGAGTGGGACAACGGCGGCTCGCTTTACCTCGAGTCCCAGTTCAGCAGCGACCGCGCCGGTCTGTGGCCGGGCGGGTTCCTCGACTTCCGCCTTGAGCAGCAGTACGGCGCGTTCGTCAACAAAGAGGCGGGCACGTTTCCCGCCGTCAACATGGTCGGTCTGTTCCCGGAGCCGAACGACAACTCGTTCGTCGTCAGCAAGCTGATGGCAACACAGTTCGTCACGCCGTGGCTGGGGTTGTTCATCGGCCGCCTCGACACGCTCGACGGCGATACCAACAACCTCGTCAGTGGTCGCGGCCGCACGGGGTTTATGAGCCCTGAACTGGCGTTTTCGCCGAACAGCGTGCTGACCACGCCATACGTGCTGAACGGGCTGGGTGCTGTCGCGTTCACGCCGAACCCGTTCATGCACCGCCCGGCAACGCTTAACTTCGTGTTCGCTGATCCGCAGGTCGATCCCAGCGATACCGGCCTCAACAGCAATTTTTTCGACGAGCAGTACTATGCGCTGGAGTGGCGCTTCCCGACCCGCTTTTTCGGCCTGCCGGGCAGCCAGAACGTCAGCTACAACTACAACACCAAGGAATTTCTCCGGCTTGACGACCTGACCAAGTCCTTCATTACACGTGAGAAGTCGTCAAGCAGCGGCGCGGGCGTCTTCGCCTATAATTTCCATCAGTACGTCTATGTCGAGCCGGGTCAGGACCTGGCGTCCGTCGGCTATGATGCGGATCAGGAGAGGCTGCAGGGGGTCGGCGTCTTCGGCCGCGTCGGTTACTCCAACGCCGACGTCAATCCCTTCGAGTGGACGTTTGCCCTGGGGCTGGCCGGGCGGGGACTCATCCCGACCCGCGACGACGATACCTTCGGCGTTGCTCCCTACTACGGGCGGATCTCGCGCAATGTCAGTGACATCAGCGACAGCCTGAACAAGAACTATTGGGGGTTCGAAGCGTACTACAACGTCGCGGTCACGCCATGGCTGCACTTTACACCGGATTTTCAGGTGACCGAGCCGATTCTCGACAACGTCGATACCGCCTACACGCTCGGCTTCCGAGCCAAGCTGGACCTGTGAGCGCCCGATGAAACTTATCGCGATATCGCTTCTGCTTGTCGCCCTCATTCTCCCGGGGGTAGCGGCGCGGGCTGACTGCAAGGACCAGGTGCGCGAGTTGCGGCAAGAGATCAAAGACGATCATGACAAATACACGCAGAAGGCTCGTGCCAAACCACAGAAAGAATTAGTCGCGGCACAAGCGCAGATCGCCAGTCCTATAAAGTGTTAAAAGCATTTATACAAAGCCAGATGCGCCCTCTGCGACGGCAGGGACTAATGCAATATTCTGGGCTGAGCACTTAAGCCATGACGGAAATAATCCTGATTGTGATTAAATTGTCTGTCGTGGCTCTTATTCTTGCCATCGGGTTAAGTTCGACGCTGCACGATCTGACCTACCTGTGGCGCAGGCCGGTGCAATTGCTACGATCGCTCCTCGCCATGTACGTCGTCATTCCCCTTTGTGCGCTGCTTATTTTCAAGGTGCTGACCCTTCCTCAGGGGGTCGAGGTCGCCCTTCTCATTCTTGCGGTGTCTGCCGGCGCTCCGCTGCTGCCGCGAAAGCTGATGAAGATCGGTCACGAGTCCTACATGCTCAGCCTGGTGGTGACCTCGTCCGCCGTAGCGGTCTTGATGGTGCCGTTATGGCTGGAATTGCTGCGGCCTCTGTATGGCTTAACAACGGAACTGAGGCCCGTGGATGTCGCGCTGCTGATCGCCAAATCGTTCGTCGGGCCGATAATCCTTGGCATGCTTCTTCGCTGGCTGTTTCCTGAAACGAGCGAGATCATCGCCGACCGGCTGCTTTCGGTTTGCGGGATCATTCTTCTCGGCAGCGTCGCTGTTCTTCTGGCCCTGCACGGGAAATTGCTTCTCGACGTGGGCTGGCCATCGCTCTTGGCGCTGGTTGGAATGACGTTTGCCGCACTTGCCGTAGGACATGTGCTCGGCGGTCCGGGCGAAGACGACCGTACCGGCCTCGCCATTGCCTGCGCGACCCGGCATGTGGGGATCGCCATGATCGTCGCCGCATCGGTTCCGGGCCCACGAACCGCGGTGATCGTCGTCGCGTACTTGATTGCGGCGGCCGTCGTCTCGATTCCCTACCTGCGCTGGCGACAGAAGACGCAGCCGGCGGCGGCATAATGGCCGCGCCCTTGCCCGGGGCCGATGCTGGATTTCCCGGACCAAGTCGGCGAAATCCGCCTCACCCCTAAGCGTCAGAGGGCCGCACGCGCGCGCGCCGTCATTCGGGCGCCCCGGAACCGCGCGGTCACGGACCGGATTGGGTTTTCCTCATGCGCTCGAGCACGAGGTCGGCATGCTCCGGTGACCCGCGCGTGAGGACGGGATAGGCGGAGGTGGTGCGGAAGAGGACGCGGCCCTCGGACAGGATGCGCGCGGCCACCACATAGGTCATGCGACTGTCGATTTTCTGATCATCGTAGGTCAGCGAGACCGAGAACGGTACGTGGTCCATCGGGTAGCTCTGTGAGGCTATTTTCACTGACGGAGCGTCGGCCCGCGACACGTCCAGCAAGTCGACCTCAAGGATGGCGTCCGGCGGAAGCGCGATGCGCTCCCGGTAGCCGGCCGTAATCGAGAGCGACCGCATTTCGGCCAAAACCTGCTTCACAGAGATACCGAAGACCAGGACGGCCAGGACCGCGAGTAAGGCCTTTCTCATCATGATCCCTCAGGCTTGCGCTACCTTGTTCGCCGCGACGCCGCCTCAGCGCACGAGGCGGCGGTCGATAAACTCCGCGACCTGCTGCCAGCCGGTCGCGGCTTCCGGCACGCCGTAGCTGACCGGAAAATCGTGCCAGAGCGCCTCGAACAGCTGCATCTCGGTGACGACGCCCGCCTCGACGAGCCGTTGCTGCAGCCGCGTCGTTCCACTGAGCAGGAGATCGCGCGAGCCGGAGAGGAGCAGCGTCGGCGGGAACCAGCGGCCGAAGCGGCCGTAGACCGGAGAGACGCGGGGATCATCGAGGCGGATGCCGCCGGCATAGAGTTCGGCTGCCGCCCGGAGCAGCCCGTTGTAGTGCACGAGCGTCGGGTCGATCACGGCATTGGTGCCGAGGCTGTCGCCGACCGGGCCGATGTCAGACCACGGTGAGACCAGCGCCACCGCGCCAGGCATCGGCAGGCCCTGCGCGCGTGCCCGCAACAGCATGGCGACGGCGAGGTTGCCGCCGGCCGAGGTGCCGTAGACGGCGACCCGCCGCCGGTCCTGGCCGCGGATCAGCGCCTGGTAGACGGCGAGCGAGTCCTGCAGGCCGGCGGGATAGGGGTGGTCGGGGGGCATGCGGTAGTCGACGGCGATCACCGGCATGCGCAGCAGGCTGGCGATGGGAATCGCCTCCAGGATCGCCTGCCGGCCGCCGTTGACGATAAACGCCCCGCCGTGGATGTTGAGGATGGTGCGACGGTTGTTGGCGGGAGCAGTCCGACCCTTCGGCGTGACCACCGCGACGGGGACGCCGGCGATCTCGCGGCGCTCGACCATCACCGGGTACGCGGCGAGCGCCGGTTGGATCAGATTGGTCCAGGTCCCGGCGTTGATCTCGGCGATCAGCGTTTTCCACGCTTCCGGTGTGGCCGGAACGACGTCGGCATAAGGGCTGGGCGGCCCCGACAGCACCGCCTGTGCCTCGGCGCTGATCGTCTTCGGGATGGGGACGAAGCGGGTGATCTTGCGCCCTGGCCCGGCTTCGGTGGCGGCCGCGCCCGCTGTTGCGGCATCGCCACTCTCCTGCGCCGGAGCCGGCGACAGTGCCGCCACGGTGATCACGGTGGCCAGCGCTAATGGCAGGACGCGCCGCATAGTCGTGTGCCTTTCGGCGATCGAGACCTCTTCCCGGCGAAGCGGTCCGTCGACTCAGTCGACGGCAAGGATGATGTGGGACGCCTTGATCAGCGCACAGGCCGGATCGCCGACCTTGAAGTCCAGGCTGGAGGCGCTTTCCTTGGTGATGATCGCCGCCAGTGACTTGCCGTCGCCGAGATCGAGGACGATCTCGCTGTTGACGGCGCCGTCCTCCCGCCGTGCCACGGTACCGTGCAGGACGTTGCGCGCCGAGGTCCGCCCGACCTCGCCCTCGGGCGCCAGCATCACGAAGCTGGACTTGATGAGCGCGAACACCTCACTGCCCGGCTCCAGCGACAGGCTCTTGACGCTGCCTTCGGTGATAATGACGACGAGCTTGATCGTCGGCGAGACATCGAGATCGATCTCGGCGTTCACCGCACCGCGCCGTACCGTTGCGACCTTGCACTGCAGCATGTTCCGCGCACTTGTTCTCATCATGAGCCTCCAGGACAGGGCGGGGACGAGCAGTCAGCGCCCAATTCGATAGTGGCGACGTGGGCATGGCGACGCAACTCGCGTCTGATGATTCGACCGGGAACCGCCGCATGCCCGGGCACCGCCGCGCCGCCGCGCGATCTGCCGCCGGCAGGATCCTGGAAACCGACGACGGTCTGCACCCGCGCGACCGATGAAGGCTCGCTGCCGCGGTGCCCGGAACCGATAGCCCGCCGCCGGACGTACTCGGTGCGCCCGTTCAGATCAAGAAGTCCGCTGAGTCCCCATCAGCCCTCCCTCCCCTCATAGCCCCAGCGGGTCAGCCCTCGCCCTGCAGCGCCACCAGTTTTTCCAGGATTGCCTGGGCGCCGCCGCAAATGCGTCCGACGCCCCTGACGGCGGTTTACCGGTGTTTCCGCCCGATGTGGCTGTTTGGTCACGGTGTCACCGTCCCGTTTTTCCGGGCAGGCCGATGCCGTTGCACTCGTTATATCCAGACGTATATAACGCATCCCGAGAAATTGATTTTCGGACTTTTCCCAAGTAACTCCGCGCAATATCAGCTCAGGTCCTAAACACGTCGCCAGTTGGCGATAACACCTGAAATCTATCCTGGGAAATGGGCCAACTCTTAAGACCAGCAGATTGACTCTTATTTCCACCGTCAAAGGAAAATAGGGGAATAAAAATGAAAAATAGATTATGGACGACTACCGCCCTGACATCCGTCGCCATTGTTTTCCTGACGTCTGCGGAAGCTGCGGCTCAGGCTCACCCGGGCGAGGTGCCGCCGCCGACGACGCCAGTCGTGGCGCCCCCCGCCCCGCAGCGGATCAAGCTCGGATTGAGCGGCTACTACCAGCAGTGGGCGGTGGCGACCAATCAGAGTTACAAAACACGGGCAACACCCGACAGCAGCGCTCGCTACCAAAACACGGTCTTTCTGGACAACAAGCATAATTCGGAAGTCTGCGTCATCGGCCAGACGACCTTGGACAACGGCCTGACCATCGGCGTGAATATTCAGATCGAGGCGTTCAGCGAAGGGGACAGCATCGACGAGTCCTACCTCTTCCTGCAATCGCCGACCCTCGGCCAGGTCATCGTCGGCGACGAAGATAACGCGGCTTACCTGCTGCACGTCACTGCGCCGGATGGCGGCATCCCGATCGATTCAGGCG
>DAIQPV010000197.1:0-6363 GCA_036787145.1 Rhodospirillales bacterium | reverse complement strand
ATAACTGTTTTCCCTTCGGGTGAACGGCGAATTGGAACTCGGGGAAACGTACAAGCGCCTGGTTTCTGAGGATTTGCAGGAGCGTTACGAAGTATTTCCGCCCCGGGGGAGGTGGGCCAACATGGGTAGAGTGACGGTCACCGAAAGGCCGCCGCCGTCTCTATTCGCCAGCTCGACATCTCCGCCGTGGGCTCGCACGGTGGAGCGTGCGACGGTAAGTCCCAGGCCGGTTCCGCCGGTCTCGCGGCTTCGGCTGGCCTCCAGGCGGTAGAACGGATCGAACACCCGATCGAGCTCGGTCGGCGGAATGCCGGGGCCGTCGTCGTCGATGGTGACGATCAGCTCGTCCACCTTCCTTACCAGCGAGACGCGAGCCCGCGTTCCGTACTTCACCGCGTTCTCGACCAGGTTGGAGAACGCGCGTTTGATGGCGAGCGGTCGGCACGAGAGCGCCGCGGGACCCTCGGCCCGCAACGCGACGTCATGACCGCTGTCGACGAGCTGATCGCAGACCGTTTCCAGGATGGTCGCGATGTCGACTGTCCGCACCTCCTCGCCGGTCGCATCGCCCCGCAGGAAATCGAGGGTCGACTGGATCATCGCCTCCATCTCGTCGAGATCGCCCTCGATCGTCTGGCGCAGGTCGTCGTCGCGGACGAACTGCGCCCGCAGCCGCAACCGCGTGAGTGGAGTCTTGAGATCGTGCGAAACGGCGGCCAGCGTTTGCGTCCTATCGTCGATCAGCCGCTTGATCCGGGTCTGCATGCGGTTGAAGGCGGTGGCCGCCTGTCGCACCTCGCGCGGGCCAGCTTGCGGCAGATCCGGCGATGCGGCGTCGATGCCGATGCGGTCGGCGGCGATCGCCAGCGACCTGAGCGGCGCCGTCACGGAGCGCACCAAGAACACCGAGACGAGAAGGATGCCGAGCGCCATCGCGGTGAGCGATCCCAGCATGCCGTGGTCGGGCGCCGAGGCGAGGCGAAGCGTGGACACGCTGAAGTTCAACCAGCTATCGTCCGGCAGCTGGACGGAGGCCAGAAGGAGGTGACGATACGCGTCTGCTGTGTCGCGCGGCGTGCCCTCGTCGGCGAAGGCCAGGCGGACCCGATCGTCGACGATGTCCGGCACCAGCTCCCGCAACCGCCGGCGAACGAGCGTGATCCGCTGGCTCTCCGCCCCTGTCGGGTTGACGAGGCTGCGTGGGCTCCAGTGGATCTCCATGGTGGCGGTCGAAAGCCCATGCGCCGTATGCTCCCGCTCGCTCTCGGGCAGGGCGGCGATGACCCGTTTCACCGAAACCAGGCGTTCCGCGAGTTGCTCCTCGCGGGTCGTCCCCAGCAGATCCTCGATGCCAAGCTGGTAGATCCAGAGGCTCCAGAGATGGAACAGGCCGAGGCCGACCAGCAGGATGACGATCGTACGTCCGGCCAGGGTATCGGGGATCAGCCGCTTCAACACCTCTTCACCGTCGGCAGAAAAATGTAGCCAGCACCGCGCACCGTCTTGATCAGCGGCGGCGCGGTCTCGTCACCTTCGAGCTTGCGCCGAATTCGGCTGATCTGCACGTCGATGCTCCGATCGAACGGATTGGACGTGCGATTGCGGGCCAGCTCCAGGAGTTGGTCGCGCGAGAGGATGCGGTTGGGGTGTTCCACGAACGCGATCAGCACGTCGTACTCGCCGCCGCTCAAATCGACGACGACGCCAGCCGGAGACGTCACCTCGCGTCGCAACGTATCCAGCGTCCAGCCGGCGAACGTGATCAACCTTCCGCTGCGCGCCATATCACCGGATTGTCTCGCGGCGGCGCGCCGCAGAACTGCCCGGATGCGGGCGAGCAGCTCCCGGGGATTGAAGGGCTTGGGCAGGTAGTCGTCGGCGCCTAGCTCGAGTCCGACGATCCGGTCGGTGTCCTCACCCTTCGCAGTCAGCATGATGATCGGTACCGACGATGTGGTCCGCAGCTCCCGGCAAAGGTCCAGGCCGGAGGTGCCGGGCAGCATGAGGTCGAGGATGATCAGGTCGATGACCGCGGACGCGAGCGTTTCCCGCATCTCGCGTCCGTCGCGCGCGCCCGTCACGCGGTAGCCGTTCTCGCGCAGGAAGCGCCCGATCAGTTGGCGGACTTGGCTGTCGTCATCGACGACGAGGATGTGCGCTTCCGGGTCCATGCGTCAGTCGAGGGGCGCATACCGCCCCAATTGCGGGCGCTGGCCGGGCAGCGTCAGCGATACGACCACCTTCATGCCCGGCTGCGCGGTGATACTGCCGCGGCCGCGCAGCACGTTGCCCTCGCCCGGCTGCAGGGTGACGGTCTCCTGCTTGCCGTGTGCCAGCACGGTCACCGTCGCCGCGGCGCCTTGCGCCGGCATCGGTTTGTTCTCGGCATTGAACAGATAGACGGCGATCTCGCCACCATGCGCCACCAGCTCCACGTGGGCGCCGGCCACGTCCTGCATCTGGCCGCCGTTCGGCCCACGCGCCGGCCCATGTGCCCACGCGGTCAGCGCAAGAAGGTAGACCAAGCCCGCGAGGAAAAGGCTGCGAATCAGCATGGTTCGTCTCTCTTCTCTCTCCCGACGGGCTCGCGGCTGGAGCAGTTGTCAGTACGCCTCTGCCGTCTTCAGCTGCCGCTGCTGTTCGCCCAATCTCGTCAGCGGCTTCTCGCCGAAGCGGTAGAACAGCAGCGGTGTCAGCAGCGTATCCAGAAGGGTGGCGCTGATCAGGCCACCAAAAATGGTGATCGCCACCGGATGCAATATCTCCTTTCCGGGTGCATCCGCGCCGATCATCAGTGGGATGAGCGCGAGGCCGGCCGACAACGCGGTCATCAGCACCGGCGTCAACCGCTCCAGGCTGCCGCGAACGATCAGCGCCTTGCCGAAGCTCGCTCCTTCATAAAGCGCGAGGTTGATGTAGTGGCTGATCTTCAGAATGCCGTTGCGGGTGGTGATGCCGGCGAGTGTGATGAAGCCGATCATCGACGCCACCGACAGCGGTTGTCCAGCGATCCACAATGCTCCGACGCTGCCGATCAGCGCCAGCGGCACGTTGCCCATGATGATCAGCGATAGGACCGCTGACCGGTAGCGGCTGTAGAGAACCACGAAGATCAGCACGAGGGAGATCAGCGACAGCAGGGCGATCAGCCGCGACGCCTCCTCCTGCGCCTGGAACGCCCCTTCCAGCCGGGTGAAATAGCCGGTGGGCAGCTGCGTGTCGGCGATCTCCTGACGGATGGCCGACACGCTGGAGGCCATGTCGGTGCCGTCCGAGTTCGCTAGGACCACCATCCGCCGCTGACCGTTCTCGCGCAGCACCTGGTTCGGTCCGTCCGTCTCGACGATGTCGGCCACTCGGCGTAGCGGCACGTGCCCGAGTGGCGTCTCGATGATCACCCGCTCCAGACCCTGCCGCGTGCGGTCGGCTTCGCCGAGCCGCATCGTCACGTCGAAGCGGCGATTGCCGTCGACGATCTGCGAGACGACGAGACCATTGGAGAGCGACTGGACGGCCTCCGTCACCTGCGCCGGGGTGACGCCGTAGAGTGCGGCGCGCTGGTAGTCGACCTTGACCTGCACCTGCGGGATGCGGACCTGCTTCTCCAGCTGCAGGTCGACCAGGCCGGGGATCGTCGACAGCCGTTGCCGCAGGCTCTCGGCCAGAGTCCGCAGAGTGTCGAGGTCCTCTCCGTAAATCTTGACAGCGATCTGCGCCCGGACCCCCGACAGCAGATGGTCGAGCCGGTGCGAGATCGGCTGGCCGACGTTGATGCTGACCGGTAGCGCCGCTAGGCGGCCGCGGATGTCCGCCAGGATGTCGTCGCGGCTACGCGGCGAGGGATGCAGGTCGACATCGATCTCGCTGGAATGCACGCCCTCGGCGTGCTCGTCCAGTTCCGCTCGCCCGGTGCGCCTGCCGACCGTTTCCACCTCCGGCACCTGCAGGATCCGCCGCTCGGCGACGGCGCCGATGCGGCTCGATTGCGCAAGCGAGATCCCGGGGTTGAACTGCAGGCTGATCGTCAGCGTCCCTTCGTTGAACGGCGGCAGGAACGACCGCGGCAGCATCGCCGCCGCGGCGCCGGCCACCACGACCGCAGCGACCGCCCCCGCGTAGACCAGCGGCGCGCGCGGAAACGCCCAGGTGAGCAGGCGCTGATTGCCCCGCTTCAACGTCCGGACCAGCGCGCTGTCCCGCTCGCTCAGCCGCTTCATCCGCGGCAGCAGCCAGGAGCAGAGCACCGGCGTCACGGTGATCGCGGTGATCAGGCTCGCCAGGATCGAGACGATGTAGGCGACGCCAAGCGGGGCGAATAGCCGTCCCTCGATGCCCGACAGCGCGAACAGCGGGACGAAGACGAGGACGATGATGATGGTCGCGTAGATGATGCCCGACCGCACTTCCGTCGAGGCGGCGGCGATCACCGCCAGCGGCGGGCGCGGGTTGCCGGCCTCGCGATTCTGCCGCAAGCGTCTGAAGACGTTCTCGACGCCAACGACCGCATCGTCGACCAGCTCGCCGATCGCAATGGCGAGTCCGCCCAGCGTCATCGTATTGATCGACAGATCAAAGTACTTGAACACCAGGACGGTGATCAGAATCGAGATCGGGATCGCAGTGATCGAGATGAAAGTCGTCCGCCAGTTCAGCAGGAACAGGAACAGCACGATCGAGACGACGATCAGCGCCTCGACCAGCACCCGCTCGACGTTGCGGATCGAGGTCTGGATGAAGTTCGCCTGCTTGAACAGGACGTCGTCGATGCGGATGCCGGTCGGAACCACGCGCGCGAGATCGGCGAGCGCGCTTTCGATTTCCCTCGTCAGCGCGACGGTGTCTGCACCGGGCTGTTTCTGCACCGACAGGATCACCGCCGCGTTGCCCATGAAGCCGGCGTCGCCGCGCTTGATGCGCGGCGCGAAGTCCACGTCCGCCACGTGCCGCAGCGGGATCGGCTGGCCATCACGGACGGCGACCACGAGATTGCGCAGGTCCTCCAGCCGGGCGGTGCGGCCGATGTTGCGGATCAGATACTCGCGGCCGCCCTGGTCGACATAGCCGCCGCCGGTATTGACTCCGAATTCGCGCAGCGCATCCACCATCTCGTCATGCTTGACGTCGAGGCTGTCCATCAACGGGATGTTCGGCGTGACCCGGTACTGCCGCACTTCGCCGCCGATCGGGATCACCTGGGAGACCCCCGGGATGGTCAGCAGGCGCGGGCGGACCACCCAGTCCGCGAGATCACGCAGATCCATCGCCGATGCGGTCTCGCTGGAGACCGCGATCAGCATGATCTCGCCCATGATCGAGGAGATCGGCGCCATTTGCGGTGCGATCCCCTCCGGCAGTTGCTCGCGGACCAGGCCCAGCCGCTCGGTCACCTGCTGGCGGTTGAGGTGGATGTCGGTGCCCCAGTCGAACTCGACGAAGACGATCGATAGGCCGACGGTCGAGACGGAGCGCACACGGGTCACGCCCGGCATGCCGTTCATCGAGGTCTCGATCGGGAAGGTCACCAGCTGCTCGACTTCCTCGGCCGCCAGTCCTTCCGCTTCCGTCATCAGCGTGACCGTCGGCTTGTTCAGGTCGGGGAAGACGTCGACCGGGATCGTTCTCAGTGACAGAGCGCCGTAGACGACGAGGATCATGGCCGCGATCAGCACGAACACCCGGTTGTTCAGGCTGGCGTTGACGAGGAAGGCGAACATCGCGGCGGCTCAGCGGATCTGGCCGAGCAGGTCAGCGCTCTCGGTGACGATGCGGGCACCCGCATCGACGCCGCCGTGGACGACCACCCGCTCGCCGTCGAGCGGTCGATACCGCACCGGCCTCGGTATGAAGCGTTCCGCCGAGACGTGCTCGAAGACGACGTCCTCGCCGCTCGCCGCGCTGACGATGCTGCCGCTCGGCAGAACGATCCCCGTCTCCGACGTCGCCTGTTGAAGGATCACCGACACCGGGGTGCCGACCTTCAGCGTCGGCGACGGCAGGGTGATGCGGAACAGCACGGGTACCGCCTGCTGCCGCAAGGTGAGGCTGCGGCCGATAAGGTCAAGCGGTAGCGTCTCGCCGTCGGCCGTCGTGGCCACGGCGGCGCGGATGTTCACGACGGCCGCCGGATCGTAGGCGATAGCCTCGACCCACAGCTTCGCCGGGTCGACGATCTCGAACAGCACCGCGCCGGCATCGATGAGCTGGCCGGTGACGACGTTGGCGACCGAGATCACGCCTGAGGCCGAAGCGCGGATCACTTCCCGCTCGGCCAGTGCCGGCGCCAGCGCCCGGCGCCGCTGCCGCAATCCGTCCAGCTCACGCCGAGCCTCGTCGATCTCGCGTTGCGGCACGCTGCCTTCGAGT
>DAIQPV010000196.1:0-6394 GCA_036787145.1 Rhodospirillales bacterium | reverse complement strand
GGCCAAGGGCGGGGTTGTGGCGAAGCGCGCGTTCGAGGCGATGATGGAGATGCGGCAGATTGAAGTCGCCGCGATCGAGGCGGCGGTGCGCGGGTGAGAATCGCATCTTCAAGCTGGCGGCCGTTAAGCATTCATCCAACCTGCATTCGATTCTCACCCAGACCAGCCGGCCCTACCGGGTCGGAACCGGCTTGTCCGAGGAGTAGTCGTAGAAGCCACGGCCGGTTTTGCGGCCGAGCCAGCCGGCTTCGACGTACTTCACCAGCAGCGGACACGGGCGGTACTTCGAGTCCGAGAGGCCGTCGTGCAGCGTGTGCATGACGCCGAGACAGGTGTCGAGCCCAATGAAGTCGGCCAGCTCCAGCGGCCCCATCGGATGGTGGGTGCCGAGCCGCATCGCGGTGTCGATGCTCTCCACCGAGCCCACTCCCTCGTAGAGGGTGTAGATGGCCTCGTTGATCATCGGCATCAGGATGCGGTTGACGACGAAGGCGGGGAAGTCCTCGGCGCTGATCGGAATCTTGCCGAGCTGGTTGGCGAAGTCATGCAGCTCGCGGTAGGTGGCTTCATCGGTGGCAATGCCGCGGATCAGTTCGACCAGCTCCATCTTCGGAACCGGGTTCATGAAGTGCGTGCCGAGGAAGCGGCCCGGCCGGTCGGTCATCGCGGCAAGGCGGGTGATCGACAGAGTCGAGGTGTTGGTGCCGATGATCGCGTCCTCTGGCAGCACCGGGCACAGGCTCTTGAGAATCGTCTTCTTGACCGCTTCGTCCTCGACCGCCGCCTCGATGACAATGTGGGCGTCGCGGAAGCCCTCGTAGTCGGTGCCTGTAGTGACGCGCGCTCGCGTCTGCTCCGCGTGCTGCGGGCTCAGCTTTCCCCGCTCCACCTTCCTCGCTAGGTTCTCTTCCACGATTTGCAGGGCGGCGGCCAGCTTCTCGGCATCGATGTCCATGAAGTAGACATCGAAGCCCGCCTCTGCGCACACCTCGACGATCCCCGCACCCATCTGGCCGGCGCCGATGACGCCGATCTTATTGCGTCCCATGCCCCGGCTCCGCACCTGTCTCCCAGTCCGCCTGCAGCCCGCAGGCGCTATTTATGCAACTCTGCCGCAAGTTCCGGCAACGCCTGGAACAGATCGGCGACCAGCCCGTAGTCGGCGACCTGAAAGATCGGCGCCTCTTCATCCTTGTTGATGGCGACGATGATCTTCGAATCCTTCATGCCGGCCAGATGCTGGATCGCGCCAGAGATCCCGACCGCGATGTAGAGCTCCGGCGCCACCACCTTGCCGGTCTGGCCCACCTGGTAGTCGTTGGGAACGAAGCCGGCATCGACCGCGGCGCGCGACGCGCCGACCGCAGCGCCCAGCCTGTCGGCCACGTCCTCCAGCAGCCTGAAGTTCTCGCCGTTGCCCATGCCGCGGCCGCCGGCAATGACCACGCGCGCCGCCGTCAGCTCGGGACGCTCGCTCTTGGTCAGCTCCTGGCCGGTGACCCGCGCCAGCCCAGCGTCGGCGCCGGGATCGATATCCTCGATGGGCGCTGACCCACCCTCGGCGGCGACCGCGTCGAAGGCCGTGGTCCGCACGGTGATCACCTTGATTTTGTCGCTGCTCTGCACCGTCGCCAGCGCGTTGCCGGCGTAGATCGGCCGGACGAACGTGTCGGCATCGACGACTGCGCTCACGTCCGAGAGCATCGAGACGTCGAGGAGAGCGGCCACGCGCGGCATGACGTTCTTGCCGGTGGTCAGCGCCGCCGCCAAGAGGTGGGAATACCCGCCGGCCAGCCCGGCCAGCAGCGGCGCCAGCGCTTCGGCAAGAGGATGTTCGTGGAACGGCGCGTCGGCGACCAGCACCTTGACGACGCCGGGAATCTTCGCCGCCGCTTCCGCCGCCGCCCGGCAGCCGGAGCCCGCGACCAGCAGGACCGGCTCGCCCAGCGCCTGAGCGCAGGCGACGGTGTTGAGGGTGGCCGGCTTGAGGCCGTGATTGTCGTGTTCGGCCAGGACAAGAACGCTCATCAGATGACCTTCGCCTCGTTGCGCAGTTTCTGGACCAGCTCGACCACGCTGCCCACCTTGACGCCGCCCTTACGCTTCGGCGGCTCCTCGACCTTCAGGGTTTTCAGCCGCGGGGCGATGTCGATGCCGGCGTCGGCGGCCTTGATCGTCTCGATCGGCTTCTTCTTCGCCTTCATGATGTTCGGCAGGCTGGCGTAGCGCGGCGTGTTCAGGCGCAGATCGACCGAGATGACCGCCGGCAGCTTGAGCTCGATCGACTCCAGCCCGCCGTCCACCTCACGGACGATGGTCGCACCATCGTCGCCTACGGTGACCTTGGAGGCGAACGTCGCCTGCGCCCACCCCAGCAGGCCGGCCAGCATCTGTGCGGTCTGGTTGGAGTCATCGTCGATCGCCTGCTTGCCGAGCAGGACGAGCGCCGGCTGCTCCTTTTCGACCGTCATCTTCAGCAGCTTCGCCACAGCCAGCGGTTGCAGCTCCTCTGCGCTCTCGACAAGGATGCCGCGGTCGGCACCGATGGCGAGCGCCGTGCGCAGCGTCTCCTGCGCCTGTGGCGGACCCATCGAGATGGCGATGATCTCCGTGGCCTTTCCGGCCTCCTTGAGACGCATCGCCTCTTCGACGGCGATCTCGTCGAACGGGTTCATCGACATCTTGACGTTGGCCGTCTCGACTCCGGTGTTGTCGGCCTTGACCCGGACCTTGACGTTGTAATCGACCACACGCTTGACGCAGACGAGGACTTTCATGGACGGACCCGCGCCCCCTTCGCTGTTGTTTTCTGACGCTTCGGAAGCACTGCCCGCGGCAACCGGCGGCGCGCCGGTCTGCTCCCGCATCCCGGCTTGCACACTAAGGGCGTGCCTATGCAACGTCAAGGTTGCGGCGGCGCTCTGGCATTGCTGCTAGGCTGCCGAAATGATGACGACAAAGGTTGCCCGGCTGGAGCAGGCTATTTCGGTCGCGACGGCAGCGCCGGAAGCTGGCGGAGAGGCCGAGTGGCTGACCAGCCGCGCCCGGATCGACTACGAGCTGGCGATGCGGTTCATGCAGCAGCGGGTGGAAGCGATCGCCGCGGGGCGCGCGGCCGACGCGGTCTGGCTGCTGGAACACCCGCCGATCTACACCTGCGGCACCAGCGCGCGGGACGACGAGCTGCTCGATGGCGTGCGCTTTCCTGTCTACCGCACCGGCCGCGGCGGGCGGATCACCTATCATGGCCCCGGCCAGCGGGTCGGCTACGTGATGCTCGACCTGCGCCGGCGCGGGGCGGACGTGCGCGCCTTCGTCTGCCGGCTGGAGGGCTGGCTGATCGCCGCCCTCGCCGACCTGGGCGTGGCAGCGCGACGCAGCGAGGGCAAGATCGGCATCTGGGTGGATCTGCCGGACGGCCGGGAGGCGAAGATTGCCGCGATCGGCGTACGCATCCGGCGCTGGGTGAGCTTCCACGGCTTCGCCCTCAACGTCGCTCCCGACCTGTCCCACTTCGCCGGCATCGTCCCCTGCGGCCTCGCCGGCAGCGCCGTCACCTCGCTCCAGGCGTTGGGCGCGCCCGCGACGATGGCGGACGCAGACGCGGCGCTGCGGGGGACGTTCGGGGAGGCATTTCCGGCCTCAAGCGGCCGCCCAGTCTCGTAGGGTGCAGCGAGCGAAACGACCTGCACCATGGGCGAAGCCACGGGCACTACCGGCCGCCGAAGCCGCCATCCGGTGCAATTCGCTGCGCTCATTGGCACCCTACGCGCTGTGGCGCTTCCCCGCATCCGCAGAGCATCATCTCAGCGCGTACTTGGCGACGTATCCGTCGTAATCACCACGACCGGGCCTGTGGATCGAGCCGCTGATAAAAAGATGACCCGCCGCGTCGGCTGCCGGCTTTAGGGGCCAGCCGACGGAAGTGCCCGGTAGTTTCATTGTCCACTGAAGGGCACCGGCGGCCGTGTAGGACAAAGCAAACTCTCCACCGGGCGCCGTAGCGGTGATGACGACGTTTCCGGCCGAGTCGATCGCGACCCCGTAATCGGTATAGCCGAACTGGCGCTGCCACTGCTTGGCGCCGTCGTCCGAAAATGCTGCCAGGTATCCCTGCACGGCCTTGGTCGGGTCGGGTGTTTGCGCGCCGCCGACGAAGATTCTGCCCGCGTCGTCGATCGCAACGCCGATTGCCACGTCATCGCCTCGGGTTCCCGACTGCTCGATCCATCGCAGCGTGCCGTCCGCCGTGTAGGCGGCGACGAAGGGGTCAGATTCGAACGTGCCGGTGGTTCCGCCCAGTTCGCCGTATGCAAAACCGACGACGACGATGTTGCCAGCCGCGTCGGTCGCAACGCCCGCTGCTTGGTCGACACCTGCTGAACGCAAGCTGCGCCGCCATTGCTCCTGTCCGTCCGGCCCGTACTTGATGACAAGCGCATCAACGGTGTCTCCAGTAGAGCCCACTGCGATGATGTTTCCGGCCCTGTCGGTTGCGACGGCGTCGAGGCGCACATGGTCCGCCGGTTTGTATCGGCGTTGCCACAGGATTTTCCCATCGGCTGCGTACTTCACGACGAAGCCCTGCGTCTCCACGCCCACGGTGTTGCCGACAGCGATGACGTTGTCGGTCACGTCTGCCGCCACTCCGTAAACCGCATCGTCGCGTGCGGATGCCGGCTGGCGTCGCCATTGCAACCTGCCACTGGGCGAATACTTGACGACGAAACCGTCGCCGCCTCCTGCGTTGCGTCTTCCCATTGAGCCGGAAGTCGTGCCACCGACGATGATGCCACCCTCGCTATCGACGGCGACCGCCGTACCGTTGTCGGTTTCCACCGAGCCCGGGAAGCGCTGCCACAGCAGCGTCGGCGCCGGATCGGCGTGCCCGGGGGTCAAGGAGAGCATCGCAAGAATGGCGCCGGCCGCAAAAGACAGGGCATGCCGGGCGCACCCCAAAAAAAGAGGACGCGAGGAATTGGTCATAGCCACCCCCACAAAGCGACGATTACAACCCAATGATAGCACGAAAGGCGGCAGGCGGCCACTTACGCCAAAGCGGGAGAGGCGGCCGTTCGCAGGGATGGGGGGCGTCGCGCTCAGGCCCTACGCCGGAGCTTACCGGTTGCCGCCGGGGACCCAGAGGACGTCGCGCTGGCCCTTCTCGTTCTCGAAGCGGGCGAGGACGAACAGGTGATCGGAGAGGCGGTTGATATAGCGGATGGCCGCCGGGTTGACCGGTTCGTGCTCGGCCAATTCGCACATCAGGCGCTCGGCGCGCCGGACGACGGTGCGGCCAAAATGCAGGTACGCGGACGTCGGCGAGCCGCCCGGCAGGATGAACGAGCTCAGCGGCTGCAGCTCGGCATTCATCGCGTCGATCTCCTGCTCCAGCCGCTCCACCTGGGCATCGATGATGCGCAGCGCGCCTTCCGCCTTGCGGCCGTCCTCGGGCGTGCAGAGGTCGGCGCCGAGGTCGAACAGATCGTTCTGGATGCGAGCCAGCATGGCGTCGGCGCTGCCTTGCGCGTGCAGCCGCGCCACGCCGATGGCGCCGTTGGTCTCGTCCACCGTACCGTAGGCCTCTACGCGCAGCGCCTGTTTCTTCACCCGCGAGCCATCGCCAAGCGACGTTTCGCCGCGGTCACCACCCCGGGTGTAGATCCGCGTCAGTGTTACCATCCGACGGCTCCTTCGCTGTTGGCCCTTAGGCGCTGGCTGTCCCGGCGCTGGCGCGGCAGGCGGTAACGGGATCAGACCATGGACAGCAGCACGATCGCACCGAACAGCGCCACCGCCACCGCCTGGCAGGCGACGCGGGCGGTCATCAGCGTGGTGGCGTACTTCTGGCTGTTCTTGCCGCCAAAGGCGAACGTAATCACGCCGGCGAAGAGAACGCCCAGCGTCGCCAGCATGGCGATGCCGAGCAAGACGGGAAGAATGGTTTCCATGCTTCTGATATAGCGCCTGCGCCGAGCCGGGTCATCCCGAAAACGCTCGTCCGCCTCCGCCCAGGGCGCGCCACCGGCCAAAGCGCGGAGGGCACTGGCCCGTCCGCTACAGGCGGGCCTTTACGCCCAGGGAGGCGAGGAAGTTCTCCGATGAGCCGGCCCGCAGCAGGTTGATGGCGCAGCCGAGTTCCCGATCGCCGGCCTCGCCGATAGCGGGGCAGGCGTTGACGTCGACGGTGCCCTGGGAATTATGCTTTGCCTCTCCCTGCGCCGGCAGTGCCCCCGGCAGGTCGACCTCGTGAGCCGAGTCCGAGCCTTCATCCGCACCCATGATGGCAATGTCGGGGATGACGCCGCGCGCCTGGATCGCCTCGCCGGACGGCGTGTAGTAAAGCGCCGTGGTGAGCTTGAGAGCGCCTTCCACCGGCAGCCGCATCACCGTC
>DAIQPV010000195.1:0-6428 GCA_036787145.1 Rhodospirillales bacterium | reverse complement strand
CTGTCCGATACCGGCAACGCCGGGCGGTTTTCCGACGGCCCGGTCTGGGTCGAACGAATTGCCGATCGCCTGGATATTCGCCTGACACCGTCGCGCTCCGGCGGCACCAACTATGCCGTCGGCGGAGCCCGAAGCCACGGCCGGCCGATGGACGTTCGCGGACAACTGCAGGCTTATCTCGCTTCCCCGCGCCCTCGTTCAATCTCCGGGACCCTGTTCGTCGTCTTCGCCGGCGCCAACGATGTGCTCGCCGCCGGATGCACCAGCACCCGGGACCGGGTCGCGAAGACAGCCGCGGCGGCCGTTGCAGCAACGGTCAGTGATCTCGCCTCGGCGGGTGCGCGAACGATCCTGGTTCCGGATCTTCCCGATATCGGGGCGGCGCCACTTTTGCAGGCGCAGGGCAACAACTGCTCGAGCCAGGCCCGCCGCCTCTCCCGTGCCTTCAACGCCGCCCTTGAAAACAAGCTTGAGGATGTCGAGCGCCGGTTCAGGTCCTTGCACCTTGTCCGGCTCGATGCGTTTGCGCTCTCGGAGCAGCTTCTCACCCAACCCGAGGAGGTTGGTATTGACCACGGGGATACCCCGTGCGCCGGCGATTCCTGTAGCCAAGTCCTTTTCTGGGATTCTCTTCATCCAAGTGCCCGCGCCCACGCCCGCCTCGCGGCAGCCGCCCTGCAGGCGCTGGGGTTTCCTCCCGCCGACCAATAGCGGGTCTCTACGCGACCGCCTGCTCTTTCATCAGGGGTGATGCAAGGGTGCCAGATCGGCCACCTGGCGGAGGTCGGCGACGAAGGCGTCATACTCTCTCGCACGCACCGCCTCGTTCTGCAGCCGCAGCAGGTAGGACGGGTGAACGGTGACACGCAGGTCCACCCCGTTGTCCAGCCGCAGCCGGGAGCCGCGCACGGCGCCGATTTTCAGATCCCGGCCGGTCAGGGCCCGGGCAGCGGTCGCACCCAGCGCCATCGCGGCCTGCGGCCGGACGACGGCCATCTCCCGCTGAAGCCAGCTCAGGCACGCCCGGATTTCGGGAACGGTCGGCTTCTGATGCAGGCGACGCTTGCCGCGCTGAAGAAATTTGAAATGCTTGACCACATTGGTGACGTAAATGGCCCGGCGGTCCAGCCCGGCGTCGCGCAACGCCCGGTCGAGCAGAACGCCCGCGGCTCCGACGAATGGCCGGCCGGCAATATCTTCCTGGTCGCCCGGCTGCTCGCCGACGAGCATCAGGGGCGCCGGTGCCGGTCCCTCTCCGAACACGGTCTGCGAGGCGGCAGCGTAAAGCGGGCATCGCCTGCAGCCAGCGGCCTCTGCCCCCAGGGTTTCTATCGGGTTCATCGTCTGACGGACATCCACGTGTTCGTCCTCCTCCAGCTCCTTTCCTCCACTCGCCCGCTGCCAAAGCAAGCGGGCGCCAATTCGCATCGCTGCGTGCGCCCGACTGCAGCGCGCGACAACCTCGGGATTTAACGTCGCATCGGAAAAATTGTGCCCGGAGCGCCGCGGCATTTGCGCCCCGCCCGCCCATCCAGGCGCAGCACGCTCGCTCGCCCCCGGAGGCTTCGCCGCCGGATCCCGGTGGTGGCGTCGGCGGCCGGCAGCAACGTGGCGATGCCCCGGCGCGGGCGCTTGTTCGGAGCCCGCATCAATATTTCACCAGCGCCCGCCGGAACTCAATTGAAAACGTCGCGTTCGGAGAAAACTAACGGCTGTATTTTTGGAGCCATGCTGCGATGCAGATCGGCAACACGCCTGACGGATGGGGGATTGTCCAGCAATCATTTCACTGGTTGATTGCTGCAGCGGTTCTTGTCCAGCTCAGCGTCGGCCTGATCTTTTCTAATTTACCAGAGAATGACCCGCAGGCGGGCTTTTATTACGGCATCCACGGCACACTCGGCGTGCTGATCCTGGTGGCCATGCTGTTCCGCTTTATCTGGCGGCAATCGCATCCCGTCCCGGCGCTGCCCGACACCCTCACCCCACCGCTGAAGACGGTGGCCCGAGCCACCCATTGGCTGTTCTACGTCCTGCTGATCGCTCTGCCCCTGGGCGGCTGGGCGATGGTGAGCGCCCGCGGATACAAGATCGCGTTCTTTGGCGCCGAGTTGCCGGCGCTGATGGGAAAAAACCAGGCGGTGGCGGACGCCGCGTTCGTTCTCCACGCCGGTGGAGCGTTTACCCTGATTGCCTTGATCGTGCTGCACGCGGCAGCGGCGCTGCGGCACGAGTACATCCTTGAAGATGGTACGTTGCGGCGCATGACACCGTTTCGCCAACACCGCCGGGCGGCAAGGCCGCCAGAACACCCCCACAGGGGGTGAAACGCTGACAAGGGGATGCGCTGACGAGGCGCTTGCGCTCACTCGCGGCCCCTTGGCCGTGGCAGTCGGCCAGGACACAGACAACCCACAGACAACCGAACACAGAGGAGCAAATGAGATGGTAGACTACGTGGCTGGTACACCCGCGTCCGGCACGCGGACAGTCTCGTCCGCGGCGTATACCGCGGACGAGCGGGACGTGCGCTTCTTCCGCAAGCGCATCTCGTGGGGCGCTGTGCTGGCGGGCGTCATTATCATTCTCGCCGTGCAGCTTCTGCTCAGCATGCTGGGCGTCGGCATCGGCGCCAGCACGATCGATCCCACCGGCGAGACACCCAGCGGCAGCACGCTCGGCATTGGTGCCGGCTTGTGGTGGGCGATCAGTGCTTTGATCGCGGTCTTCGCCGGAAGCTATGTGGCCGGACGGCTGGCGGGCTCTCCGGATCGGACCGACGGGATGCTTCACGGCCTGGTGACCTGGGGTCTGTCGACGCTGCTGGTCTTCTGGATCCTGACGACGGCGCTCAGCTCGTTGTTGGGCGGCGCGTTCAATGTCGTCGGCTCGGCAATGCAGACGGCAGCTCAGGGTGCCGTGGCGGGGACGACGGCGGCGGTGGCCACTCAGGCCGGCCGCCCCGGCGATCCGGTAGCGCGGGCGGAGCAGCAGATCGAACAGCTGCTGGCGCGCGTCTCGCCGGAGGCACAGCAGACAGCCCAGCAGCTTGAGCGGGCGATTCAGGATGATCAGGTTCGTCAGACCGTGCAGCGCGTGATCACCGAGGGGCCGGACGCGGCCACGGCGGAGGATCGGCAGACCGCGATCAATGCCTTAATGCAGTACGGCGGAATGAGCCAACCTGAGGCTGAACACCAGTTGGCGCAGTGGCAAGCGGCCTATGGGAAGGCGAAACAGGAGGCCCTTGCGGCGGCGGAAGCGTCGGCGGAGGCGGTCTCTCGTGGCGCGCTCTGGTCGTTCTTCGCGCTGGCGCTTGGTGCGGTCATCGCTCTGCTGGGCGGGCTTGCGGGTACGCCGCGGAACTCCACAGTGGTCCGGCATATTTCTCCGCGATCGGCCTGAGCATATTGCTCCTGAGCGGGTCAGGAAATTAGCGAGGAACCCGCTAGCGTCCTCGCCGTTTCTAAATGTGGGTCTCTCAATGGAGTCAAGATGATCATGGCGACACTTGATCGGACACAAGTCTTCGGATCTGGCGAAAACTTTAACGTTGTTGCTGCTGATAAAGTCGAAGGCACGAGCGTTTATGACATGGCGGGAGATAAGCTTGGAAGTATCAGGACCGTCATGATCGACAAGATTTCGGGCAAGGTCGTCTATGCCACGCTCGCCTTTGGCGGCGTGCTCGGCATCGGACAGAAGTACCACGCCCTGCCGTGGAACGCGCTCGCTTACAATACGACGCTTGGTGGCTATCAAGTAGAGGTCGATCGAGACAGATTGGAGCGCGGGCCCGCAGCCACCGAGGAAGAGCTCAGCGGCAACTTCCAGAACAAGGACTGGGGTCGCAAGGTTTACGACTATTACGGCTCATCCTGGACGGCGTAGGGTAAACCTTGCCGGGTCGCCGGCAAGGTTGGCGGCGACCTTGTGTGCTGGAGGCCGTTAAGCCCGGGGGCGGGACGCGGTCGATCGCCTGCGCGCCGCTCTCGCCGCCGCTTCCGATTGGGTGAATGCCACGCGCGATGCCCGGCAGGGACGCTGATCGACCGTCGCCGCGTTAGCCCTTGCGGAGAGTGCTTCGCTGCCGTGGCGAACAGCAAGCTCGTGATCCGTCGACGCATCGATCAGAGACGGCAAACGCTGGACGATCGTCAGTTCTTCCTTTTCGAGGTGGAGCATAACTTCCGCGACGAGATCGGCAGCGGCATGGCGGAAGCGGACCCACTCGTCGGCGCTCGCAACCCGTCCGAGGAGCTGACGGCCAAAGAGGCCGAGCAACCGGGCCTTCGGTTCGATGGCCCCGTGCTCGCGTGTCAGCAGGGTTGTTAACTCCCCGTCGCCGCTGCCCCGAATGAGAGGAAACACGACCGCTTCTTCAAATGCATGATGCACGATAATCCGATCGAGACCGTCGAGGAGGTTGCTCAGCAGGTGTCTGTCCTCAGCATCCGAAGCATTCAGCGGCCGGTCGGCCGATGCACCCCGGATTCGGTTCTCCAGCTCGCAGGCCCCGACCAGGATCCGGAAATGCTCTTCGTGCAGGAGTTGCCCCAATTCGCTCAATCCGGCCATGGTAACCAACTCCCGCTTCGATCCCGCAGTGCAATATGCGTTACGCTGCATTGCACTAGATCAGGTCCTGGGCGGTAACGCAATTGTCATCAGCGCAGGGCCGGTCCTCATTTACGCACTGGGTGGATCCTCGCAGGCGTGAACCACCTTGGTGAGTGGCTGAGAGCTGTCGTCAATGAACCAGTTGGCCCAGATGCGTCGCTTGCCCCCACTCTCGAGCTCCAGCGATAACCAGTTTCGCCTGGCGATGAAGCGATAATCCGTCCCAGGAAACTGCAGCATTTGTGCCGCGATACCGCGGTCGAGCTCACTCACTTGTCCGCCGAGCCTTTCCAGCAGCCAACGGACGATGCGCGATGGAGGGGGATGCACGATCGGCGAACAGGTCAACTGGTTGATGACGTTGGCGTTCAGCCGGCGGACGGGTCGCCGGCTTGACTCGATCACGCCGATCGCCGCGACGTGAACATCGCCCGACAGGATGGTGACACGGGTTCCTTGTGCATCTGCAAAATCCAGCAGGCGATGCACCAGCCGCAGCCGCTCGGTGCGATGACTGTAACTGGCCCACTGATCATGCAGATCGTCTTCCAGATCTTGCTCGGCGGGCAGCAGGTCGAGAGCATGCTCTGCGAAGGACAGATCGGGGTGAACGACTGGAATGCTCGACATGACGAGCAGGTGGCGGAGCCCCCGCGCCCCGTCGAGCGCCGCAAAGACGACGTCCCAGGTTGCCGGAGAAAGAATTTGCTGCTGGGAGCGTTCCGAGCGCAGATCGAGGATCAGCAGGCCAAGGTCGCCCAAACGCAACAGCGCATTGAAGCCATTTTGTCCGGGAAGGGCCGGCCACGACGGAGAGTCTGGATTGCTCTGCAACTGAAACAGCGAAAAACACCGTCGCGCCACGGTAAAGACCGTCCGGAAGACGTCGCTCGCCTGCTCCTCGTCGCTATAGGAGCCCCATCCGTCGAAGATATCGTGGTCATCCCACATCATCAGTGTCGGGATGGACGCAAGGGATGATGCGATGGGTTGCGGCGTGAACCGCTGACAGTACGTTTCGACGTAAAACCGCTCGATGGCGCGAGTCATCGCCGCGTTGGCGCGAGCCGCCAGCCTTTCCGCGCGTGGACGCTCGTTGAACTGGCGCAAGCCTGGAACGCGCGACCACAGCTCGTCGGCGTAAATCTGATCGCCGCCCATCAGCAGCAGGTGGAACGGCAGGCGGGTGTGCTCCCGGGACAGGCTCTTCCACGAGACATTCTTGTCCCCGGTTCTGCGCATCTCCCCCGGGACGGAAAAGCCGTTGCACGAAGCATAGGCGATGCGGGGAGTCTGCCCGCGCCCCGGCACCCAGATGGGCGTCGGCTGCGGCCCGCCATCGAGGCTATAGGAGATGGAGCGCTGCTCATCCTGTTGCGCGATGGCCGCATCCCACGCGAACAGCGCGACGCCCGCCACCTCGCCCAGAGGCATCGGCGGCACCGGGATGCCGTCGACGGAAAGCGGGCCGGGGATTTCGCCAGCGCTGTAGGCCGCCATGATTCGCAGCCGCCACAGCCCCTCCTCCTGCCCGCGAAATCCGACCAGCGGACCACAGACGCGCGTCATGGCTTTCCCTCCCTAGCGGACCAGCAGAACCGAGCAGGCGGTGCGCTGCAACAGGCGAAGGGTTTCAGTCGCGAGCGCGCGATCCGCGTCCAGCACCAGCAGCCCGCACCGGCGCCGGAGAGCGACGTTAACCAGGACGCTCAGCGCCGCTTTCGGAACGTGCAGGAAACTCACGTCCAGGGGGCCTTCGGCCAGGGCGGCCCTGATGTCGGTGACATTGCGTTCGGCCTCGTCGAGGC
>DAIQPV010000194.1:0-6447 GCA_036787145.1 Rhodospirillales bacterium | reverse complement strand
GCCGCCCGAGCCCGCCGATCATCGCGGCATCTTCGGCGAAGGCCCGATCTCCCGCCAGCGGCGTGAACTCCGCGGCCAGCCCGCGGACGTAATCCAGCGTGTGCGGGCGCTCCATGTGGCGGGCGACCTGCGTCCTCTGCCAGGGTGTCAGCTTGCCGTAGATCTGCTTCAGTTGAGCATCAAGCTTTGCCTGCAACCGGCGGATCTCGTCAGCAATGTTCAGCTCGCTGGTGCTGCTGAGGTGCCGCAACTCGGCAATCTTGCCTTCAAGCTCGGCAATGGGCTTTTCGAAATCGAGGAAGGTGCGCATCTCTTCATGCCGGCCCTTGGTGTCAGCTTTCAGACGGCCGGAGCGATGGCGCCCATAGACGACGGCGACGGGGCACTGTCAAGCGCCTCCTGCCATCACTCAGCCTGGTTTCGGCTCAGGACCGTCGTCTGAGTCGTCCGATGCCCACCTGGCGAGCGGGTGGGCATCGTGCACCAGCGCCGCCAGTTTGGCCTCCAGAACGTGCGTGTAAATCTGGGTCGTGCCGATGTCGGCATGCCCCAGCATCTGCTGGAGGCTGCGGAGATCGGCACCGTGCGCCAGCAGGTGGCTGGCGAAGGAATGGCGGAGGACATGCGGCGAGATCCGCCGCGGCTCGATACCGGCGTCGGTGGCAGCCTGCTTCAACAATTGGCCGAAGCGTATGCGGGTCAAATGCCCGTCGGCCGAGCGCGAGGGAAAAACCCACGGAGCGCCGGTGCCGCTCTGGGTGGGACGTTCCGCGCGGCGGTCGCGGAACGGAAGCCAGGCGGCGAGGGCGTCGATGGCCGGCTCTGTCATTGGCACCATCCGCTCCTTGCCGCCCTTGCCGCGGACGACCAGCACCCGTCCGTCGCGGCTGATTTCCGAGAGCCGAAGGCCGACGAGCTCCGACACCCGGAGCCCGGTCGCATAGAGGATCTCCAGCAGCGCAGCCATCCGCAGGCCCTCGCGTCCCGGTCGCGCGGCTGCGGCGGCGAGGAGCCGGTCCACTTCTTCCTCGCTCAGGTATTTCGGCAGCGATCGGCCCTGCTTGGGACGATCGACGGCAAGGCTCGGATCGTCGCTGCGCATGCCCTCGCCAAAAAGAAACCGGAAGAACTGACGCAGCGCGGACAGCCGCCGGGCGCTCGTGCGCGCGGAGATACCCTCGCTGGCCTGGGCGCCCTGCCACACCCGGATGTCGTCGGTGTCGGCCGTCAGGGCATCGTGGCCGCGCGCGGCCGCAAAGACGAGAAAGCCACGCAGGTCCCGCTGGTACGCATCCAAGGTGTTGCGGGCGGCCCCGCGCTCGGCCACCAGCATCTCCAGAAAAGCCTCGACCACCCGGGAATTTGCGCGACGGCTCGCCGGCCTGTTCATCGAGCTGAAACCGCTTCGACCGCGAGCGCCCGGGCATCCGCCTCCAGCCCCGCCGCGCGCAGACTGCTCACCACAAGTTCGAGGCTGGCTGTGCTCAGGATCTGCGGTCCGTCCCGGCCCAAGCCGACGAGAGCGAGCAGCGCCGTTTCCCCTACCCGCCGGGCACCCCCGGCGGGCGTCAGCTGCGCGCGAAATGCCACATCCAGCTCGATGCCCGGCACCTGCGCAGAATTCTGCAGCAGTGACCGCCAGAGCGGACCTGGGATGGTCTCGCCGGACGCCTGCAGCATCGCCAGCTCGCGCTCCCTCCGGAGCCTGGCACCCGTCCGCCCTTGTTCTGCCTGACGCCAGTCCGCCAGCAACTCCACGTTCCAGGCCTGCGCCTGGCGTAACCGCGCGATCCGCGCCAGCGGCAAGAGCGCCTGCAAGGTGGCCGCGGCCGCGGTGGCGCCTTCCCCGTTGCCTGCCAGCCCATCGAGCCAGGCCTCGGCGTGGGTCCGCTCGTCCAGCACCAGAAGCGCCGGAGCAATGACCCGCGCCGACGCGGGTGGCTGTGTTCTCGGCGTCGCCGACTCCAGCCACGGCGCGACGAAATGAGTCGCTTGCAGCCAGTCGGCGTTACTCAGGCCGGCCGTCAGAACCTGCACCGCCGCGGCGGCGGGGTCGTCCCGGTCCTGGCCTGAGGCCAGGGTTTCTCGGAGCACAGCAACCGTGCTCTTAAGCGGCGTCCTGGCCGGCACGCCCCGGAAACCCGCCATGGGCTGGCGGGTGTGGCCCAGCAGTGGGTAGAGTTCCTCCGCTGGCAGCAATCCGATCGCAGCGACGCGTTCGCCGGCGGCCAGCCGCAGCGGCTGGGCAAAAGGCTCAGCCCGCGCGATCGTCACCAGGACCGCCAGATCGGCCTGCTCGGCGACCTTCGGATCGGGCGACCGGCCGGCAGCCCTCAGCATGGCGATGCTCAGTGGCGTCGGCTCGACGTCTTCCGGGATCGCGCCACGGCCGCTACCAAGCGCTTCGATCATAGCGCGATAAGCGGCGACGTCCGCCCCACGCTCGCTAAGCACGGCGACGGTGAGAAGAGCCCCGTCCCTGTCTCCGGCAAGCGCCTGACAAAACCCGGTAACCTCATGCCAATAGTCGTCACCCGGGCCCGTCGCAATCTGATCCTCCGCGGTGCGACATGCCGCGCTTGCATTACCGGCGAGCAGATGAGCGTTTGTCTCGAGCTGCCACAGCCTCGGCGACCGGCGGTCGACTGGCACCGCCGCAATCAGCTGAAGCAGATCCTCGGTCGCGCCCATCCGCCAGAGCGCCGCGGCCCGTTCGTCGAGCAGACGGCCCGGTTCGGCCTCGCCGGGGGGTATAGCCGCCCCTGTCAGCAACAGGCGCCGCATCAGCGATCGCGTCGCCGGCGAGGGTGTTTCTCCCGGTAACCGCGGCAGGAGCTCGTCGATCAGTGACCGCGGCGTGTCCCGCCACATGTCAACCGGCAGCGCGCCCTCGGCAACGGTCAGCGCTCCGGTCGTATCAACGCCCACGACATCGAGGGGATCGATCTCAATTCGTTCAGTTGCCGTCGCGTCGGCGACAACTTGCGCGCTCGCCGTACCGGGCGGGAGGGTGATGATGAAGCAGAGTCCCGCCAGAAGAACTGCTCGCCGCGCATGCCGCCGAAGCGCGGTCCGGTGGCACATCCTACCGCTGGAAGCGGTCATTCGGAATTGACTTCTCGATACGCTGTGTCGGAGGCTGAAGGTCCGTGGTCGCCAGCAGCACGAAGCCGCCGATCAAGATAAGCACCCCAACGACGATGACGATCCGAAGCAACGACACCATTGATATAACAACCTCGTTTCGCCCGTTCGGCGAGCTTGCCGCATCGCCTCCCCGGAAATTCCGGCCAAAGGAATTCGTTTCGCTATCGCGACAGCCCCGAATTTTCTGATAGCGTGCCCACATGACGAGCTGCTCCCGACTCTATCGGCCGCACCGTCGCGTTTCAACGTCGCAGGCGCTCCAAGTCGCTCCGTCGAAGTTCATGGACCGGACCAAGCCCGCCATTGACCGAACAATCGTCCTCGTAGGCCTCATGGGGGCAGGCAAAACCTGCATCGGCAGGCGGCTGGCGCGTCAGCTTGACCTGCCCTTCACGGACGCTGACGATGAGATTGTCGCTGCCGCCGGTGCTTCCATACCGGAGATCTTCGCCACGTATGGCGAATCGACGTTTCGCGAGGGCGAACGTCGGGTGATCGCGCGCCTGCTGGGCGGGTCGCCTCACGTCCTGGCAACCGGCGGAGGTGCTTTCATCGATCCGGCTACACGCAGGCTGATCGCGGAACGCGGCATCTCAATCTGGCTGCGCGCGTCCCTGGATGTCCTGGAACGGCGAACCGTCGGGCGGACCAGCCGGCCGCTGCTCAATGTTGCAGCCCCGAGAGCGGTCCTGGCCGAGCTGATGACGGTGCGAGATCCTGTTTACGCCGAGGCAAATATCGTGGTGGACACGAGCGACGAGCCCGCTGACTTCACAACACGGCGCGTGCTAGCTGCACTCACGGCGCATCTGGACTCACGCAAGGCAGCGGAGAGCGCGCTGTGAACGGGCCGGCACACCCATCGCCGGCAAAAGACCCCGCCCGGGAGCAGGTTCGCGTCGAGCTGGGCGATCGGGCCTATGACATTCACGTGGATGACGGGCTGGTTGATCGGGCGGGCAGCTATATCCGGCCCCTGCTGGCACAGCCGCGGCTCATTGTCGTCACCGATGAGACGGTGGCGGGCCTCCACCTTGCCCGCCTGGCAGCCGCGCTGGAAGCGGCAGGCATCGGGCATGATGCGGTCATCTTGCCCGCCGGCGAGGCAACCAAAGACTTCCCCCACCTGGCCGATCTCTGCGATCGCATCCTGGCACTAGGGATCGAGCGGCGAACGCTGCTGCTGGCGTTCGGCGGCGGAGTGATCGGCGACATCGCCGGCTTCGCCGCCAGCATCCTGCTGCGCGGTATCGACTTTGTGCAAATCCCGACGACGCTGCTGGCCCAGGTCGACAGCTCCGTCGGCGGCAAGACCGGAATCAACGCCGCGGCGGGGAAAAATCTCGTCGGCGCCTTTCACCAGCCGCGGCTGGTCCTCGCCGACACAGCCATCCTTTCGACACTGAACCCGCGCGAGATGCGGGCCGGGTACGCCGAAGTTCTCAAGTACGGACTGCTGGGCGACGCCCGCTTCTTCGTCTGGCTGGAGGAGAACGGGGCAGCCATCCTGGCGCGGGACCCGGCGGCGCTGCGGTCTGCGGTGGCCGCAAGCTGCCGCGCCAAGGCCGCGATTGTCGCCGACGACGAGCGGGAGGCCGGAGCGCGCGCCCTGCTGAACCTGGGCCACACCTTCGGCCATGCGCTGGAGGCCGAGACCGGCTTCGGATCCGCCCTGCTGCATGGCGAAGCGGTCGCCATCGGCATGATGCTGGCCTTCCAGTTGTCGGCCCGGCTGGGGCTGGCGCCGGAAGCGGACGCAGGCCGTGTCCGCCGGCACCTGCAACGCCTCGGGCTTCCCGCCGATCTTTCCGTGCTCGCCGGCAGCGACGCTTCGGCCGACACGCTGGTTGCGCACATGCGGACCGACAAGAAGGTACGGGACGGCCGCCTCACCTTCGTGCTCGCCCGCAGGATCGGCGAGGCCTTCGTCTGCCACGACGTTGCCGAGCCTGATCTCCGTGCGACGCTGGAGCAGGCCCTGGCAGCCCTCCGTCCGACATCGGCGGGAGGCTGAGGACGTGGCCGACGAGATGCTCGGGCTGACGCTGGCAGGGGTCTTCGTTCTGCTGCTGTTGTCGGCCTACTTTTCGAGTTCGGAAACGGCGCTGACGGCGGTTTCGCGGCCGCTGATGCATCAGCTGGAACAGAACGGCGACCGGCGCGCGGGGCTGGTGAACCGCCTCCACGAGCGGACCGACCGCTTGCTGTCCACAATTCTGCTCGGCAACAACCTAGTCAACATTCTGTCGTCGGCGCTGGCCACCAGCGCTCTCATCTCGCTGTTCGGCGATGCCGGCATCGCCTACGCCACGCTCGGCATGACCTTTCTCGTGGTGATGTTCGGCGAGGTCCTGCCGAAGACGCTGGCTTTCCGCCGGGCGAACAAGGTAGCACTGCTGGTCGCTCCGTCGATTGCCGGGCTGACCACGATCCTCTGGCCATTCACCCGCTCCCTCGACATCCTGGTTCGGCCGATCGTCCGCGGCATCCTCCATAGCGGCGACGCGCCCGGCATCGGTCCCTCGTCGGAGGAACTGCGCGGCGCGATCGAGCTCCACGCCGAGGAGGGCGGCGTGGTCCGGGACGAGCGCGCGATGCTGCACAGCATCCTTGATCTCGCCGAGGTCACCATCGAGGAGGTGATGACGCACCGGCGCAACGTGACGATGATCGACGCCGGCCAGCCGCCGGCGGCAGTGGTCGCCGACGTGCTGGCGAGCCCCTATACCCGCATTCCGTTATGGAAGGACGAGCCGGACAATGTGGTCGGCGTGATCCACGCGAAGGCCCTGTTCCGCGCCGTACGCGCGGGAGAGGGCAGCATGGAGGGCCTCGACATCATCGCGCTTTCGGCCAAGCCCTGGTTCGTTCCGGATTCGCGCTCGCTGATGGACCAGCTCCAGGCCTTCCGCCGGCGCCGGGAGCATTTCGCCCTGGTGGTCGATGAGTACGGCAGTCTGATGGGCATCGTCACGCTGGAGGACATTCTGGAAGAGATCGTCGGCGACATTACCGACGAACACGATGTCGCCGTGCCGGGCGTGATCCGCCAGGCGGACGGCAGCTACGTGGTGCAAGGGTCGGTAACGATCCGGGATCTGAACAGGGAACTGGACTGGCGCCTGCCGGACGAGGAAGCCGTGACCATCGCGGGCCTCATTCTGCATGAGGCGAAGCGGATCCCGGAGGTCGGGCAGGCCTTTCTTTTCCATAGCTTCCGGTTTGAAATCCTTCGCCGCCACCGCCACCAGATCACCGCCATCCGCGTTACGCCACCACCGCCCTCCTCCGACAGGGATT
>DAIQPV010000193.1:0-6449 GCA_036787145.1 Rhodospirillales bacterium | reverse complement strand
GCAGCAGATGGCAACCGAGAGGATGGCCCGCTGCGGCCCCAGCCACGCGCTGACGGTGCGGGCGATCGATTTGGCTGAGCCGGTATCATCCATCAGCCGGCCGAAGATGGCGCCAAGCATGAACAGGGGGAAGAAGGCGATGATGAAACTACCGGCGTTGCCCATAAAAATCTGGGTGTAGGCAGCGAGCACCGGGAGGCTGCCGGTCAGCGTCACCGCCAGCAGGGCAGCGGCGGGCCCGAGGAGAATGAGCGTGAACCCGCGAAAGGCCAGGTACATCAACAGGCCGAGCGCAATAAGAATGGCAATGATGTCCCACATTGCTGGATATCCGTGCTTTGAAGGAACGCCGGCTGGAGGAAGTGTTGACGAATGGTGCCTGCGGTCAGGCGGTATGAGACCCCGGATAGCGCGCATCATTGGGGTAGCTTGCGAAAGCGTCTCCCTGCGTGCGCCATCCCTTCAGCCACTCGGCCGCAATGGCTTTGCCTTCGTCCCGCAGACGAGTCAGGTGCGAGACGTCGCGGTCAAACTTTGTCGTATAACTCATCCCCCAGACCGTTTCGGCGCGCATTTTGATCGTCCGCACCGTGACCGTCTTGCGCTGATCGAGCGGCGGGTGGTCGCCGCCGTGCTGCTCCAGCCATCGATTGATGGTCAGAATGTTGTCCAGTTCCTGATTCAGCGAAAGATTGCCGGCAAGATCATTTTCACGGTCGCGAATATTTTCCAGGCTCATATTCCTGTCTCGGCGGGGGATCTCCTGAGGATTGATGCGAACAACCCAGATTTCATCCGGCTTCTCCGCTTTGGTCGGAGCATCCAGAAGATCGCGCACCGGTGGGTTCTGCGAATAGAGACCGTCCCAATACAGAGCTTCGCGGGTGATCGTCTTGCCGCCCTCGCAGGTCGGAAACATCGTATCGGGGATCTGCTGCGCCGGCAGCACTTCCGGCAAGGTCCCCGATGCCGCGACACCCTCCAGCGAGATCGGCCGGCGCATCCGCCAGCGCGTGACGTTGTACTGCTCAATTCTCTCACCGTTGGGGTGCAAGCCCATCGCTTCCAACGTCTTATCGGAATCGAAGATCTCGAAGTTGCCGCTCAGCACCTCGATGGCGCCGACGACGACGCGCAGATCGGCGCGCGCCACCCCTGCCCAGTCGATCTGCTCGAAGTCCGGGCACAGCGCCTGTAGCAGCGCCGGGAACTGCAGGTATTCCGGCCTGGCGCCCAGCGCCGCGAGGCCGCCAAGGCCAAGGCTGTTGTACTGGCGGTAAGGATTTGACCCGGGGAACGGAACGCCCTTCGATTTCAAGTGCAGCAGATTGCCGACCATCCGGTTGTGCATGACCTCGACGGGCGTCGTGGCGGTGAAGGTCGTCCACAGCGAGTCCAGGCGCTCGATGGCCTTGCCGATCGTCCCGCAGTCCGCGTCGGCCTTGTTGGGAACCAGCCCGTACCAGGTCGCGAGGGCGCACAACGCTCCGGCCGATGTTCCGCTGACCGCCGTGATATCGAAGTTGGGCAAATCGCCACTTGCCGCGTCCCATCCCTGCTTCGTCCGCAGGATTTCGGTGAGAACGCCCCAGGTAAACGCCGCATGCGTTCCGCCGCCCTGGCAGGCGATCGCAACCTTCTTTCTCGGCATGGTCGGTTCTTCCTTGCGCTGAACTGTTCATCGCGTCTTCACTGGCTAAGGCTGCTGGGCTTGCCCCCCGCCTCACCGGAAGAGCCGGCTGCGGTATATCCCCTTTCCCTTTGGGTGAATATGAAATTTGAGGCGTATTACCGGGATTTGACCGGAGGAGCGGTCGTGGCGCTGGAGCCGGCAGTGGCGGAGAGGGCGCGGATCGCCCGGCCGATCATCCCCAGGTAGTACGTATCAGGAGCCATTTGGCAGCCGTTGTAGACCAGCGCCGCGATGTATTCCGGCGTCCAACTTGGTCCCGGCGTGAGGCCGTAATGCGCGGCGGCCTCGGAACCGATGAAGGTTCCGACTTTCTTCAAGTCTTCGGGCGGCAGCGCTTTCGTCCCATAACAGGTCAGAAAGATCGCCTGATTCATATCGATCGGCTGGAGCAGCGTCGGCTCGATGCCACCGCCTGCGACCCGGACCGCCCGGGCAACCACTGTCGAGTAATAGGCTTCCGGAGTGATGGTGCAGGCCGAACGGATCAGCCACCCCATGTTCTCGCCGACCTTGGCGCTATCGGCAATGTCAGCCTGGTAGTACCGGGCAGCCGCGTCGGCGATCTGCAGGGTCAACGCTTTCCGCTGCTCGGCCGGCATCGCGTTGACGTCCTGGCACGTTATAAAGGCGGTGTCGCCGATATTCGGCAGAGCCGCCGCCCGTCCGTCCTTCACACCACCGACCGTCGCCAGGGCCAGCGCCAATGCCGCGAGAGTTGTCGTCCGACACCTGCTCATCGATATCCCCTCCGTTGCTCGCAGCCACCTTCAGGACCGCGAGATGCGCAACCAATTTGAAGCTGCTTCAGTTACCGCCGGCCGCCCAGCCGCCGGCATAGCCGACGGCGCCGCCGATCAGCGCTCCGCCGACGGTACCGCCAACCCCGGCGCCGGTGGCAAGCGCGATGCCGGTTCCCAGCGCTGCACCGACGCCCGCGCCGCGCTGGCTGGCCGGCGCCCCGGTACAGGCCGAGGCCAGCAGCACCACCGAAAGCAGCGCGGCCGCCGCGAATGCCCCAGAAAAGGCCGGATGCCTGGCGCGCTCAGGGATGATCATCGCTCCTCTCCCAAATCCGTTACGGTTTTCCGACAAGGATACTCCTGATTGCGCTCCGCTTCCACTTTCGCGCCGGCTGTCCTACCGGGCGAGCGCAGGCGCCCGCGTTTGACCGCCGCGGGCAGACGGAACTTCGGCGCTTGTTCGGATTATTCGGCTTCGTGGTGCCGGAGAGGGGGTCGAACCCACACTCCCTTGCGGGAACTGGATTTTGAGTCCAGCGCGTCTGCCAATTCCGCCATCCGGGCCCGGATGCCTTCGCGACCACTCCCGGATTCCGAACCACGCGCCCGGACCGGGAGGCGGAGCATCATGGGGGGATCCTGTGGCTTCGGTCAACGCTCCGCGTTCGATCCGCCCTCCCGTGGATCGACTTGCCGCATGGATGCTGGTTCCGGCCGGCCGCAGACGCTATATCGGGACGATGCTCACGGTCCGCGCGGAGTTCTCCCGGCTGTTTCTGGCGCTGATCCTTGCCGCTTGCCTGGCTGCGCTGGCCGCCGCCTTCGCCGGCCAGTATCTGTTCGGCCTGGAGCCCTGCATCCTGTGCCTCTGGCAACGGGTGCCGTTTGCCGCCGGAGCGGTCGTAGCGGCGGTCGGCCTGTTCGTGCTGAGCGGGCGGGGGCAGTCCCGCCTGCTGATTGGCCTCGCTGCCCTGATCTTTGCGCTCGGAGCGGGGCTGGCGTTCTTCCACGTGGGCGTCCAGCAGCACTGGTGGAGTTCGATCGCCGGCTGCGGCGGGGGACCGGTGAGCGGGCTCTCGATCGACGACCTAACCGCGCCGGCCCTGGCTGCTCCTCCGAAACCGTGCGATGTCGTCGACTGGCGGCTGTTCGGGCTGTCGCTCGCCGGCTGGAACACGATTGCCTCCGCCGGGCTGGCGGCCGCCTGCCTTGTCGCTCTCACCCTCCTGCGAAAGACCGCACACCGATGACCAAAGCCGCACCCCCTCTCCGACGTCTCCCGGGAGACCTGGACCGGCAGGCGCTGATCGCGCGCATCCTGCGCGTCGACCATGCCGGCGAATACGGCGCCGTTCGCATCTACCAGGGGCAGCTCGCGGTCCTCGGCCGCCGCAGCTCCGGACCCGTCATTCGTGAAATGGCCGCGACCGAGCAAGAGCACCTCGAAACATTCCAACGCCTCCTGCCAAAGCACCGGGCCCGGCCCTCGGCGTTGCAGCCGCTGTGGCACGTCGCGGGCTATGCGCTGGGGGCTGCGACGGCCATGCTCGGGGAGAAGGCGGCGATGGCCTGCACGGTCGCCGTCGAAGAGGTGATCGACGATCACTATGCGCGTCAGGTGGCCCAGCTGGCGGGCCACGAAGAGCTTCGGGACGTGTGCGAAAAGTTCCGCCAGGACGAAGTCGAGCACGGGCAGACCGCGCTTGATAACGGCGCGCGCGAGGCGCCGGCCTATCGCGCGCTCACCGGCGCCATCAAGGCCGGCTCGCGCGCCGCGATCTGGCTGGCAGAGCGGATCTGATCTGAGGCCTAGGCCGCCCCCACCTCCGCATCGAGGCAGGGGCAGTCCCGTTACCTCGCCGAAAAAGCCTCCGTCTCCCGGCTGGAGCGGCTCCGCCCCGGCTCGGCCGGCAACGCCGGGGTAGCCTTGGATTCGCTCTGGTCCGAAACCGCCTTGTCGCGGTCGGCCGCAATCCGCCGCAGGCGGTTCATCACGCTGCCGGTGCCGGCAGGAATCAACCGGCCGACGATGACGTTCTCCTTCAGTCCCGACAGACCATCCGTCTTTCCGGATACCGCTGCCTCGGTGAGCACCCGGGTCGTCTCCTGGAACGAGGCCGCCGAGATGAACGAGCGCGTCTGCAGGCTCGCCTTGGTGATCCCCTGGAGAACGGGCAGCGACTGAGCGGGTCGTTCATCCATCGTCGCCGCCCGCCGGTTGGCTTCTTCGAACTCGAGGCGATCAACCTGTTCGCCGGTCAGGAACGTCGTGTCGCCCGGATCGCTGATCTCAACTTTCTGCAGCATCTGGCGGACGATCACCTCGATGTGCTTGTCGTTGATCTTCACGCCCTGCAGACGATAGACCTCCTGAATCTCGTTGATCAGGTAGGATGCCAGCGCTTCGACGCCCAGCACCCGCAGGATGTCGTGCGGCACCGGGTTGCCGTCCATGAGCGGATCACCCGCCTCGACGAAGTCGCCTTCCTGCACGCTGATGTGCTTGCCGCGCGGGATCAGGTACTCGCGAGGCTCCTCGCCGCTACCCTCGACGGGAACGACGATGATCCGCCGCTTGGACTTGTAGTCCTTGCCAAATTCAACCCTCCCGTCGATCTCCGCGATGATGGCGTGGTCCTTCGGCTTGCGGGCCTCGAACAGTTCCGCCACTCGCGGCAAGCCGCCGGTAATGTCGCGCGTTTTCGCCGATTCCCGCGGAATACGGGCCAGCAGGTCGCCGGCATGCACCTTCTGGCCGTTCTCCACCGAGAGGATGGCGTCGGCCGAGAGGAAGTAACGGGCCTCAAGGCCATTTTCCAGAAGGATCACTTCGCCGTTGTCGTCCCGCAGCGTGACCCGTGGCTTCAGGTCGGCGCCGCGGGGCTGCTGCTTCCAGTCCATCACGACCTTCGACGCGATGCCGGTGGCCTCGTCCATCTGTTCGATCATCGACACGCCTTCGACCAGATCGACGTAGTGGGCCACGCCTTCCTGTTCGGTAATGATCGGCAGCGTGTAGGGATCCCATTCCGCCAGCTTGTCCCCGCGCTTGACGTCGACTTTGTCCTCACGCAGCAGCTTAGAGCCGTACGGCAACCGGTGGCGCGCCCGCTCACGCCCCTGCCCGTCAATGAGCAGAAGCTCCGCGTTGCGATTCATCACCACGGGCACGCCCAGCGAGTTCCGCACCGTGGCGCAGTTGCGCAACATGATCGATCCGTCGCTGGCGGCTTCCACCTTCGACTGCTCGGCACCCCGCTGAACGGCGCCGCCGATGTGGAACGTGCGCATGGTGAGCTGGGTGCCCGGCTCGCCGATCGACTGGGCGGCGATGACGCCCACCGCTTCTCCGATGTTCACGCGCGTGCCTCGGGCCAGATCCCGGCCGTAGCAGGCCGCGCAAACGCCGGTCGCCGTATTACAGGTCAGAACGGAGCGGATCTTGATCGCCTCGATGTCCGCCACTTCGATCGCCAGGACCTTCTCCTCATCGATGAGCTCGCCGGCGCGGACGATCACCCGGCCGTTGACCGGATCGACGATGTTTTCGGAGGCCGACCGCCCCAGGATGCGCTCGCCCAGCGGCGAGACCACCTCGCCGCCCTCGACCACCGGCCGAACGGTGAGCCCGTTGGTGGAGCCGCAGTCGGGCTCGAGAATGATCGAATCCTGCGCCACGTCCACCAGCCGGCGCGTCAGGTAGCCGGAGTTGGCGGTCTTCAGCGCCGTATCGGCAAGACCCTTGCGCGCGCCGTGGGTGGAGTTGAAGTACTCCAGAACGGTCAGGCCTTCCTTGAAGTTCGAGACAATCGGCGTCTCGATAATCTCGCCCGACGGTTTGGCCATCAGGCCGCGCATCCCGCCCAGCTGCTTCATCTGCGCCTGCGAACCGCGGGCGCCGGAGTTGGCCATCATGTAGATCGAGTTGATCTCGCCTTCGCGGCCGTCCGGTCCCTTGGTCGGGGCCTTCAGCTCGGCCATCATCTCGTCAGCGCCGCGATCGGTAGCCTTGGACC